>JAUNRO010000044.1 GCA_030544185.1 Propionibacteriaceae bacterium
CCTGTTGCTGGGCGGGCGGGGCCTGTTGCTGCGCGGGCGCGGCATAGGTCTGCTGGGCCTGCTGGGTCGGCGCAGAGGCGACGGTCGGATCCTGAGTGGCCGCCGGGGAGGGCGGCTGCGGCTCCGTGGCCCCGGGTGTGGCGGCGACGGCCACCACCTGTCCCGTCTCTGCCCGGACCGGAAGATAGACCGCGAAGGTCACGAAGAGCGTGGCGATGACCGCGACCGCGGCCGCAGCCACGGAGACGCCGACCATCGGATTGTTCCGCATACGGGTGAGTCTACGGTGGATGCATGCCTGACAAGCCCGATCGCCAATCGGTTCCAATTCCTGGGCGGCTGGTGCTGGCCGGGACCCCGATCGGTGATGTCGCCGATGCTTCACCGCGGCTGCGGCAACTGCTCACCGAAGCGGACGTGATCGCGGCCGAGGACACCCGCCGCTTGACGGGCCTGCTCCAGCGGCTGCAGCTCACCTCCACGGCCCGGGTGGTGTCCTATTTCGAGGGCAACGAGGCCGCGCGTACGCCCGGGCTGGTCACTGCCATCCGTGCCGGCGAGACGGTCCTGATGGTCACCGACGCCGGAATGCCCTCGGTCTCGGACCCGGGCTATCGGCTGGTGTCGGCCGTGGTCGAGGCGGGCCTGCCGGTGACCGCCGCGCCCGGCCCCTCCGCCGTCCTCACCGCGCTCGCGGTCTCGGGTCTGCCGGTCGATCGTTTCTGCTTCGAGGGTTTCCTGCCACGCAAGCAGGGGGAACGCACACGGCGGCTGGCGGCGCTCGCCGGCGAGGAGCGCACGATGGTCTTTTTCGAGGCCCCGCACCGGCTCGCGGTCTTCCTCGACGATGCCGCGGCGGCGCTTGGGGCCGAGCGGCCCGCTGCGGTGTGCCGGGAGCTGACGAAGACCTACGAGGAGGTACGCCGCGGTGGGCTCGCGGAGCTGGCGCGCTGGGCGGCGGACGGGGTGCGGGGCGAGATCACCGTGGTGATCGCCGGTGCCGCGCCCGTGGCCGCGGAACCCGCCGGCCTGGTCGACGAGGTCGAGGCGCTCGTCAGCGACGGGCAGAAGCTGAAGGCGGCGGTGAACGAGGTGGCGCAGCGCGCCGGCGTACCCCGGAATGCTCTTTATTCCGCCGTGCTGGAAGCCCGCCGCTAACCTGAGGAAAGGGTCTAGGCTCCCGGAAGAAAAATCAGCTCGGGGGAGGATGATGAACGGCGCACAGGGCTGGCCTGTCGGCTGGGTTGCGTTCGGCAATTCGGAGCTGCCGCTCGGCCCCGGCCAGGTCATCCGCATCGGCCGCGACCTCGGCAATGACGTGGTCGTCGACGATCCCCGCGTGTCGCGCAACCACCTGCAGGTCATGGCCGACGAGCGCGGTCTGGCCGTTGCCCGGGATCTCGGCAGTGCCAACGGCAGCTTTCGTTCCGGCCAGCGCTTCGTGCACGACCGATTGACGGCGCCCACGGCGCTGGCCCTCGGCGCCCCCGACGGTGCGGTGGTGACGTTTCGCCCCACGGCGCCCCCGCACGCCGCTCCGGTCGACCGGCCGCCCCCGGGGGCGCAGGAGACGCAACTTGCCAGTGGCCAACCGGGCCCGCCGTTGCCGCACCCGCGGCGCTGGTCTTCTCGGCCGCCGAGGCCGCGCGGTTCCCCGCCATTGCCGTGGGCCGCGACGAGGGCAACGAGATCGTCCTGGATGATCCGCTGGTCTCCCGCCGCCATGCGCTGCTCGTCCCGCAGGGAGCCGGATTCGGGGTCTCGGACCTCGACAGCCTCAACGGTGTGTTCATCAACGGCCGGCCGATCAGCCACGTCGGCTACCTGGGGCCCGGGGACTGCCTGAGCATCGGCCGGACCTCGTTCTTCACGCAGAACGGGGACCTGCTGCGCCAGGAGATCCAGCCGCCGTCGCTGACGGCCACCGGGCTGAGTTTCGTGCTCAAGGGCGGCAAGCAGCTGATCTCCAACGTCAGCTTCGCCATCGGCTCAGGAAGCCTGGTCGCGGTGATCGGCCCCTCGGGTGCGGGCAAGTCGACCCTGCTGCGCGCGATCACCGGCACCCAGCCGGCGACGAGCGGACGGGTGATCTATCAGGGCCTCGATCTCTATGCGAATTTCGCGCAGCTGCGGCGGCTGATCGGCGTGGTCCCGCAAGACGATGTCGTGCACCGCCAGCTGACGGTCGAGCAGGCCCTGCGCTATGCGGCGGAGCTGCGGCTGCCCGCGGACTATTCGCGCGCCGACCGCGAGCGGGAGGTTACCCGGGTGGTCAACGATCTGGACCTGACCGATCATCGGGGTACGCCGATCACGCGGCTGTCCGGCGGCCAGCGCAAGCGCACCTCGGTGGCGATGGAGTTGCTCGCCCAGCCCGACCTGCTGCTGCTCGACGAACCGACCTCGGGCCTGGACCCCAACCTCGACCGCAGCGTCATGCAGCTGTTGCGCCGGCAGGCCGACGGCGGGCGTACGGTCATGGTCGTCACCCACAGCACCGACAACCTCGAGATCTGTGACTATGTGCTGATTTTGGCTCCCGGTGGATACCTGGCGTATTTCGGGCGGCCGGACGGGGTGCTGCCCTATTTCGCCGCGGCGCGCTATGCCGACGTCTTCAAGCAGCTCACCGACGATCCCAGGATGCACGCGCAGCGCTGGGAGGCGCTCGCGCCGCAGACGGCCGAAGTCCCGGTCGCACCGCGTCCGGGCGGGCGAGGAGCGATCGGCGGGGGGAAACCGAGTCGCCAGCGCTACTCGCGGCAGTGGAGCACCCTGGTCCGCCGGCTCGTGCGGATCATCGCCTCCGACCGCAGCTATGCCCTGTCGACGCTCGTGTTGCCGATCGTGATCGCGCTCATGGCGCTCGCCATCCCCGGGGAGACCGGGTTCGGCCCGCCGGATCTCGAGGCGCCCAGCGAACCCAGCCAGGTGCTGGTGATCATCACGGTCGGCGCCGCGTTCATGGGGATGGCCTCGAGCATCCGGGAACTCATCGCCGAACGTCCGATCTTCCTGCGCGAACGCACGGTCGGGCTGTCACCCCTTGTCTATCTGGCGTCCAAGGTGTGCGTCCTGCTGCTCCTGACGTTCGTCCAGAGCGGTCTCCTGATCGGGATCGTGCGGCTGGTCAAGCCGGGCCCGGAGACCGCGCTGTGGCTCCCCAACGGAACCCTGGAGCTGTGGCTCGCCGCCTTCGGGACCGCCGCCGCCTCGGCGATGCTGGGCCTGTTCCTGTCGGCGCTCGTGGGCTCCAACGAACAGACGATGCCCGCGCTGGTCGTCACCGTCATGGCCCAGCTGGTCTTCTGTGGCGGGCTGATCGAGATCACCGACCGCGGCTTCCTCGAGGTGCTCGCCGGTGTCTTCCCCAGCCGCTGGGGCTTCGCCCAGGCCGCCGCGACCATGGACCTCACCGCGCTCAATCCGAAGCTCGCGCCGGACGACCTGTGGGAGCACACCATGACGGCGTGGGTGACCTCAGCGATCGCGCTCGTCACGATCAGCCTCGTCAGCGTCCTCGGTGCCGCGATCAGGCTCCACCGCCAGAAGGCGACGACCTAGGACCCGGCGAGCCGTGGAAGGATGGGGCCGATGCGCCTCACCGATCCCGTCCCCGCGACTCCCGACAGTCTTTATGAGCATTTCACCGCCTGGGCCGAGGAGCGCGGTCTGGAGCTCTATGACCATCAGGACGAGGCCGCGATCGAGCTGTTCTCCGGCAACAACCTGATCCTCGCCACTCCGACCGGGTCCGGGAAGTCGCTGGTCGCCGTCGCGGCCCACTTCGCGGCGCTGGCGGGGGACCGGGTGTCGTTCTATACGGCGCCGATCAAGGCGCTGGTGAGCGAGAAGTTCTTCGCGCTGTGCGAGACCTTCGGTGCCGACAACGTCGGGATGATCACCGGCGATGCGTCGGTGAACGCCGACGCGCCGATCATCTGCTGCACCGCGGAGATCCTCGCCAACATCGCGCTCCGTGAGGGCGGCACCGCCGATATCGGCCTGGTCGTGATGGACGAGTTCCACTTCTATTCCGAGCCCGACCGGGGCTGGGCGTGGCAGGTGCCGCTGCTGGAGCTGCCCCAGGCGCAATTTCTGCTGATGTCGGCGACGCTCGGCGAGGTGACCCGCTTCACCGAGGACCTCACCCGGCGTACGCGCCGGGAAACCAGCGTCATCGCCGACGCCGAGCGGCCCGTCCCGCTCGAGTTCGAGTGGTCGATGACGCCGCTGCAGGACAAGGTGACCGAGCTCGTCGAGGCCGGCCGGGCGCCGGTCTATATCGTCCACTTCACTCAGGCCGATGCCTTGGAGCGCGCCCAATCCCTGCTGTCGATCAAGCTCGTGGACAAGTCCGTCACCGATCGCATCGCCGCGGAGATCGGGGCATTCCAGTTCGGGCCGGGGTTCGGCCGGGTGCTGTCGAAATTGGTCCGCCGGGGGATCGGCGTCCACCACGCCGGGATGCTGCCGAAATATCGGCGACTGGTCGAACAACTCGCCCAGACCGGGTTGCTGAAGGTCATCTGCGGCACCGACACCCTCGGCGTCGGCATCAACGTCCCGATCCGGACGGTCCTGCTGACGGGGCTGACGAAATTTGACGGCACCCGGGTGCGGCGGCTGCGGTCGCGGGAGTTCCACCAGATCGCCGGGCGAGCGGGCCGCGCGGGCTTCGACACCGTCGGCTATGTCGTGGTGCAGGCGCCGGAGCACGACATCGAGAACGAGCGGGCGCTCGCGAAGGCCGGGGACGACCCGAAGAAGCGCCGCAAGGTTCAGCGGAAGAAGGCCCCGGAGGGGTTCGTGGGGTGGACCGAGGACACCTTCGACAAGATCATCGAGGCGCAGCCGGAGCAGCTGATCTCCCGGATGCGGGTGACCCACTCGATGCTGCTCAACGTCGTCCAGCGCGACGGCGACCCGTGGCTGGCCATGAAAAACCTGCTCCAGGACAATCACGAGGACTGGCGCTCCCAGCGCCGGCTGTCGCGGCGCGCGATCGCGCTGACGCGCGGACTGCTCAGCTCTGGCGTACTCGTCAAGCTCGACGAACCCGACCACACCGGCCGCACCTGCGCGCTGGCCGAGACCGTGCAGGACGACTTCGCGCTCAACCAGCCGCTCGCGCCGTTCGCAGTCGCGGCGCTGGAGCTGCTGGACCCCGAATCGCCGGACTATGCGCTGGATGTGGTGTCGGTGATCGAGGCGGTGCTCGACGACCCCAACCAGATCCTGTTCGCCCAGCAGCACAAGGCGCGCGGCGAGGCCGTGGCGCAGATGAAGGCGGACGGGGTGGAATACGAGGAGCGGATGGAGCTGCTGGAGGAGGTCACCTGGCCGAAGCCGCTGGAGGAGCTGCTCGAGCACGCGCTGGGGGTGTTCGCGCAGACGCACCCGTGGGTGGACGCGGACGCCTTGTCGCCGAAGTCGATCGTGCGGGACCTGTGGGAGCGGGCGATGGACTTCACCCAGTTCATCGGCTTCTATCAACTGCAGCGCTCCGAGGGGCTCGTGCTGCGCTATCTGACCGACGCCTATCGGACGCTGCGCCAGACCGTGCCGGAGTCGTTCCGCACCGAGGAGCTCATGGTGCTCATCGAGTGGCTCGGGGAGCTGGTCCGCCAGACCGACTCGTCGCTGCTGGATGAGTGGGAGGCGCTGACCGATCCGGAGAAGGTCGCGGAGGCGGCTGCTGCGGTTGCGGCGGGTACGCCACCGCCGCCGCCCAGGCCCGTCACCGGCAACGAGCGCGTGTTCACCGCCATGGTCCGCCAGGCGATGATCCGCCGGGTGGAGCTTGCCTCGCGGGACCGGTGGGAGGAGCTGGGGGCGCTGGAGGCCGCTGTCGCGGGCCTGGCCGAGCCGCCGCTGCCGGTGGTGATGACCGCGGAGGCCTGGGACGACGCGCTCGGGCTGTACTGGGACGAGCACGACGACCTGCTCGTCGACGCCGAAGCCCGCGGGCCGGGGTTGTTCCGGGTGGAGAAGCACCGCACCCGCTGGGAGATCACCCAGGTCCTGCACGACCCCGACGGCAACCACGACTGGCGGATCCTCGCCGAGGTGGACCTGCCCGCCAGTGATCAGGCGGGAACCGCGGTCGTCCGCGGGCTGGCGCTCGAGCGGATCTAGGGCGAGCGGAAGAACGGGATCCCGTTCCACCGGACGAGCTTCTGGGAGTTGGCCTTCACCACGCCGACGATCGAGACGATGACGTGGACCACCGAGATCACTCCCCAGAGGGTGAGGAAGATCCCCAACGGATAGAAGTCCTGCGTCGACTTGACGACGAACAGGACGCCGAAGTGCGTGCCGCCGAGGAGCACGGTCGCCAGTGCATAGGTCAGGCCCCAGTTCGCGGCCCGGCGTCCGTTCTCCGCAGCCAGCGGCCCCTTGTGGCGATCGAGGCGCCCTGCCACGGCCATGGCGATGCCGGCGAGCACGCTGCTCACGAAGGGTATGAACAACACGAAGACCGCCAAGCCCAGCGCCCACGACATCGCGGCGTTCGGAGTGCGCATCGGCTGGCGATAGGGCGGCGGAGGTCCGGGGTAGTGGCCGGGCTGGGGTGCGCGGTGATAGCCCGATGGCGGTGGTGGCGGAGGCGGTGATTGCACGCCGCAACTCTAGGTCGCAGCGGTCCATCGTCCCGGGCAGCGAAAGATAGGGCGGCCGAGCCGCCGGCAGGCGCAGGCGTCAGCCGCGGAGCGCGTTCACGCACGCCGCGACCCGGCGGGCCCGGGTCTCGGGCTTCTTCGCGCCCTCGATCGCGAGCACGTGCTTGCGCTGGTTGCTGTAGGACAGCCGCTCCCACGCGCCCTCGGCCCCGGCGGCACGGATCGCCTCGAGCAGGTCGGCCGGCGGCTCGATCACGCGCTCCTCGGTGTCGAGGGCGAGCCGGACCAGGTAGGTCTCGCCGTCGACCGCGTCCGCTGCTTTTCGGTTCGCCTGGCTCACGCCCAGGTAGTGCACGCCGCCATAGACCGCGATGCTGGAGCGCCACGTGTGCTCGCCCAGCGTCACCACCACCTTCGGCCGCTGCCCACCACCGAGGCCGGCCACGACTTCGGCCGGGACGGTGAAGGCGGCGGTGTTGCCGCCGCGGTTTTCCAGCACTGCGCGAAACTCCATGGCGTCAGCCTGGCACGCGAGACGGCGGCCGCGGAGGGTCCCCGCGGGCACAGACCCTGCGTACACTCCTCAGGGCAACGATCCACCAACGGAGGTGAGCGTGAGCGAGGACCCGGTGACCGTCACGATCGCCCGCCGTGTGGTGCCTGGGCGCGAGGCGGATTTCGAGGGCTGGGCGGATCGGCTGACCGAACTGGCCGCGGGCTATCCCGGGTTCCTGGGGTGTGGACGGCTCAAGCCCGGGGTCGATGAGGGAGACCCGCAGAACTGGCACGTCGTTTATCGCTTCGCGAGCCAGGACACCCTCGATGCCTGGGAAGCGAGCGCCGAACGACACCACCTTCTCGAGGAGGGTGCGGACCTGATGGAGACCGTCGCGGCCCAGAAGGTGTCGGGGCTGGAGACTTGGTTCTCGCTCCCGGGGATGCTGACCAAGCCGCCGGCGAAGTGGAAGATGTTCCTGGTCTCCGGGGTGGTGATCTATCTGTTGCAGGTCGTGGAATATACGGCGTTCGGGCGATTCGTGGCGGATTGGCCGATCCCAGCGCGGTTGCTGCTGATGTCGTTCCCCGTGACCGCGATCATGACCTGGCTGGTCATGCCGCGGGCGAGCATCCTGCTGCGGCGCTGGCTGTTCGGCGCCGAGTGATCAGGAACCGGTGACGCTGAAGATCGCCGCTGCGTGAGCGATCTTCTGGTCCTCGTCGTCGTGGACGTCGCCCTGGACCATCACCAGAGAGCTGCCCCGGTGCAGGGTCGTGGCGGTCGCGGTGAGGGTGGAGCCGATGCGCCCCGGGCGCAGATAGGTCACGGTCAACGACACGGTGGCCGCCTTCTGGCCCTCGGTGAGACCGGCGCCGACCTCCCGCCCGCAGGCGGCGTCGAGCATCGTCGCGAGCAGCCCGCCCTGCACGTTGCCGGTGCGGTTGCCATGGATCTCGCTGGTGGTCAGCTGGACCGGCACGCCGCTGCTGTTGATGCCGACGTGATCGAGGAATTTGCTCATGGGGCACAGTCTCGCGAGCCCGAACGGGGGTGAATACCCCCTCAGGTGTGAAATCCGGCGCGGGGACGCTCATTAGACTCGGGGGCGTGAAAAAGGAACTACCCCCGAGCCCCGAGCGGCTGCCGCGGCCGGTGGTGGACTCCCACTGCCACCTCGACACCGCCAGCCATGCGACCGGTCTCTCGCCCACCGAGGCCCTCCAGCGGGCCGCCGAGGCCAACATCACCCGCATCGTGCAGATCGGCTGCGACGTCGACGACTCGCGCTGGGCCGTCGAGACCGCTCACGCACACCCGGAGATCGTCGCGACCGTTGCGCTGCACCCCAACCAGGCCGCACGCCTGACCCGCGAGGAGCTCTCGGCTGCGTTGGTCGAGCTCGACGGGCTCGCCGCCGACGATCGCGTCCGCGGAGTCGGTGAGACCGGACTGGACTACTACCGCACGCGGGAGGATGAGGGGAAGACCCGTCAGCACGAGTCGTTCGCAGCGCACATCTCGCTGGCCAAAGCCCATGACAAGACGCTCGTCATCCACGACCGCGACGCTCACGACGATGTCCTCGCGGTGCTCGACACCGAGGGCGCGCCCGAGCGGTTCGTCATGCACTGCTTCTCCGGCGACGCGGCGTTCGCGCGGGAGTGCCTGGACCGCGGCGGCTATCTGAGCTTCCCGGGGCCGGTGACCTACAAGGCGAACGAGGATCTGCGGGCGGCATTGCGGGTGACGCCCGCCGACCGGGTGCTCGTCGAGACCGACGCGCCCTATCTGGTGCCGATGCCGTGGCGCGGCTATCCCAACGCCTCCTATCTCATCCCGCACACCGTGCGGTTCATGGCCGAGATCCGCGCGGAACCGGTCGAGGAGTTGTGCGATGCGCTGACGGCGAACGCCTTCGCGGCGTTCGGCGGTGCCTGGTGAGCGACGCTGCGGAAGCGCTCGCCAAGGTGATCCGGGGCCGGCGGATGACCCGGCGGTTTGCTGGGGATCCGGTGGCGGAGGAGCTGGTGTCGGAACTGCTGGGATACGCCCTGCGGGCGCCCTCGGCCGGGTTCACCCAGGCGGTCTCGTTGGTGGTGCTGACGGGTTCTCGCGTACGCCGATTCTGGGCGGTCTCGGCCCTCCCGCGTGGTGTCAACCCCCAGCAGCTCGTGAGCGAGCCACCCAATGCCTGGCTGGCCGGGATGATGACCGCGCCGGTGCTGGTGCTCGTGTGGACCGATCGCGACGCCTATGTCACTCGCTATGCCGAGCCCGACAAGGGGTGGGGTCCGGAACTGGAGCACCAGCCATGGTCTGCGCCCTATTGGTGGGTCGATGCGGGGATGGCGGTGCAGAACGTGCTGCTCGGTGCCCAGGCCCATGGGCTCGGGGCGTGCTTCTTCGGGGTCCCGCCCGATCGAGCGGACGCGGTGCGCAGGGAGTTCGGCGTACCCTCCGAGCAACTGTCGGTCGGCGCGATCGCGCTCGGGTGGCCGGCGGACGAACCGGGGGCGGCCGGATCGCCGCGCCGGCGCGTACGCCGGGACGCTGCCGAACTGATTCACGAGGAGACCTGGTGAGCGGACTGCTCGACGCTCGCACGATCCGGGAGCTGGCCGCGCGGCTGGAGCTGCGCCCAACCAAACAGCGCGGCCAGAATTTCGTGATCGATGCCAACACGGTCCGCCGGATCGTCGCGCTCGCAGAGATCGGGCCGGACGACGTGGCGCTGGAGATCGGGCCCGGGCTGGGCTCGCTGACGCTCGGGCTGCTCGAGGTCGCGCGGCACGTGACGGCCGTTGAGATCGAGGATTCGCTCGCTGCCGAGCTGCCGATCACCGCCACGATCCGGGCGCCGGGGACGCAGGAGCGGTTGACCGTGATTCACGCGGATGCGCTGCAGGTCACTCAGCTGCCGCCGCCGCTGCCGACGACGGTGGTGGCGAACCTGCCCTACAACGTGTCGGTGCCCGTGCTGCTGCACCTGCTTGCGACCTTCCCGTCGTTGAGCCGGGGGCTGGTGATGGTGCAGCTCGAGGTGGCCGATCGGCTGGTGGCGGCCCCCGGGTCGAAGGTCTATGGCGTGCCGTCGGTGAAGATGGCCTGGTATTGCGAGGCCAAGCGAATCGGCACCGTCCCGCCTTCGGTGTTCTGGCCCGCGCCGAACGTGGACTCCGGGCTGGTCCGGCTCGTCCGGCGCGATCCTCCGGCGACATCGGCCAGCAGGGCGCAGGTGTTCGCCGTCGTCGACGCCGCTTTCGGGCAGCGCCGGAAGATGCTGCGGGCCGCGCTCGCCGGCTTGGCGGGGTCATCGGCCGCAGCCAGCGCCGCGATCGAGACCGCGGGCATCGACCCGACATTGCGCGGCGAGGCTCTGACGGTCACCGACTTCGCCCGCATCGCGGAGGCACTCAACACTTCACGGATCGTTTGATCCGCGTTCGGCCGGGTCCGTTGGCCGCGGACGACTCATCGATCGCCGCATCCGGTGTTCGCCGACCCGAGCGGAAAGCTGAGCGGCGCGTCAAGGCGGACACCGGGAGGTGGGGCGACCCATCTCCCCCTACCCTTGAGCGAGGATCGCACCGGGTTGACGAGAGGACGAGCCCATGAGTGGCGGACTGGCTGCCTTGTTGGACGACATCGCCGCGATGGCCCGCTTGGCGGCGGCCTCGGTCGACGACGTCAGCGCGATGGCCGGCAAGGCCAGCTTGAAGGCGGCCGGCGTCGTGGTCGACGATGCGGCGGTGACTCCTCGCTATGTCACCGGCTTCACCCCCGACCGCGAACTCCCGATGATCAAGCGGATCGCCAAGGGGTCGATGATCAACAAGCTGATCATCCTCGTGGTGGCGCTCGCGCTGAGCACCTTCCTCCCGTGGATCCTGACGCCCTTGCTGATGCTCGGTGGTCTCTATCTGTCCTATGAGGGTGCGGAGAAGATCTGGGAGAAAGTCAGCGGCCATTCGAAGGCCAAGCAGGCTCCGGTCAGCGTCAAGGGCGGTGACCACGAGGAGACCATGGTCAAGGGTGCGATCCGCACCGACTTCATCCTGTCGGCCGAGATCATGGTGCTCTCACTGAGCACCATCGCCCCGGAGGCCTCGCTGATCATGAAGGCGATCACGCTGTTGGTGGTCGCGGTCCTCATCACCGTCGGCGTCTATGGCGTCGTCGCGCTCATCGTGAAGATGGACGACATCGGCCTGGCGATCGCGAAGGGCAAGCGCGCGGGCTCTCAGGCGTTCGGCAACGCGCTGGTCAGAGGCATGCCCAAGGTGCTGGCCGTGCTGTCGGTCGTCGGCACCATCGCGATGCTCTGGGTCGGCGGTCACATCCTGCTCAAGGGTCTCTATGACCTCGAACATGACTTGGGCTTCGGCTGGAGCGCGCCTTATGACTTTGTGCATCACCTCGAGGTCATGGTGCGCGATGCGACCGGTGCCTTCGGCGGTTTCCTCGGCTGGATCGTGAACACGTTCTTCTCGTTCGTGTTCGGCCTGATCATCGGAGCCATCATCGTCGCGATCATGCACATTCTGCCGTTCGGCAAGAAGCACGGGGAGGACCACGGACACGAGCACGGCGAGCCGGCTGCCGCCGGAACGGAGGACGAGACGCCCCGGTCGCCCCAGGCCTAGCGGTCGGCGGCCACAGCGCGAGCGGCGCGAGCGGCAGAGGCGCTGGCGAGCACGATCAGGATCAGGCCCGTGGCTGCGAACCCCCAGGCGATCACCGTGACGAGGACGGGAGCCCGGCCGAAGAACGCGAACACCATCGCGCTGGGCGGCAGCAGGAACAGGCACGCCAACTGCGCCTGACGGAGGGCGGCTCGATGGCCTGCCCGCCAGGCCTCATCGCTGGCCATCGTCGCCTGCACCCGGATGCCCACGAAATAGTCTCGGGTGGCGTCCGGGCGTGCGGCGAAGGCGCAGGCGATGAGGAAGATGAGGCACTCGATCCAGGTGAGCGCCAGGCCGGATAATGCAAGGAAGGGATCGGTCATGTTCACCAGCTCGCAGCTACGTATTTCGTTTCCAGGTATTCCAGCAGTCCCTCGTGCCCGCCCTCGCGGCCGAGACCGGACTGCTTCATCCCACCGAACGGTGCGGCCGGATCGGAGACCACGCCGCGGTTGATGCCGACCATCCCGGACTCGATCCGATCGGCGAACTCCAGGCCCGTGGCCATGCTGGAGGTCTGGATGAACGACACCAGGCCGAACGGGGTGTCGTTCGCGAGCTCGACCGCCTCATCGAACGACTCGAAAGTGGTCACTGGGGCCACGGGTCCGAAGATCTCCTCGGTCATGCAGCGGGCATCCCGCGGCACATCGCGCAGCAGCGTGGGCTGCAGGAACCAGCCCTTGCCGTCGATCCGCTCGCCACCGTGCAGCACCGTCGCGCCACGGGCCTTCGCGTCCGCCACAAGATCGAGACCGCCGTCGACCGCCTTCTCGCTGATCAGTGCACCGAGCTGGGTGCCCTCGTCGAGGGAATAGCCGACCTTCAACTCTTTGATCCGCTTGGTGAATCCCTCGCAGAACTCATCCACCCGGCTCGTGTGGACGATGAACCGGTTCGCCGCCACGCACGACTGACCACCATTGCGGAACTTCGCGATCATGGCGCTGTCCAGGGCCGTCTCCAGGTCGGCGTCCGCGGCCACGACGAAGGGCGCATTGCCACCGAGCTCCATCGAGCACTTCAAGACGTTGTCGCTGGCTTGCCGCAGCAGTCCCTGGCCGACCTCGGTGGATCCGGTGAACGACAGCTTGCGGGTCCGCGGATCCTTCAGCATGGCGCCGATGACCTCACCCGAGTTGGCGGTGGTGACGACGTTGACGACCCCCGCGGGCACGCCGGCTTCAGCAAAGATCTGCGCCATGGCGTACGTCGTCAGCGGCGTCGCCGACGCCGGCTTCACCACCGTGGTGCACCCGACGGCGAGGGCGGGCGCGATCTTCCGCGTAGCCATGGCCAGCGGGAAGTTCCACGGGGTCACCAGCACCGAGATGCCGATCGGCTGCAGCTTGGTGATGATGTTGTAGGCCCCGCTGGGCGCCGTCACCAACGAACCTCTGGCGCGGCACGCCTCCTCGGAGAACCACCGCAGGAACTCGCCGCCGTAGTCGACCTCGCCCTGTGCTTCGGAGTGCGCCTTGCCGGACTCCTGAGCGATGAGCCTCGCGATGTCGTCGCGCTGGGCCATCAGCAACTCCCACGATGTGCGCAGGATCTCCCCGCGCTCTCGTGGGGGAGTCGCGGCCCACTCGGCCGCCGCGGCGTCAGCGGCATCGATGGCGCTGACGCCGTCCGCGGCCGTGGCATCGGCGACCTGCGCCAGGATCTCCCCGTTGCCGGGATCGTCCACGGCGAGGTTGGCGCCGCTGCTCGCGTCCCGCCATTGGCCGCCGATAAACAGCCGGCCCGCCAAGGCCTTCTCATATGCAGTCATGTCGTCTCCTGTCCGAGTGCTGCTCA
>JAUNRO010000045.1 GCA_030544185.1 Propionibacteriaceae bacterium
TCCCACCCCGGCGGTGGGGGGGGGGCCCCGCCCGCCCCCCGCCGGGGGCGTGCCGGGGCTGCCCCCCCCGCCCCCCCGGACGGGGGAGGCTCAGGGTCAGACCGAAGCCGTCTCGTGCCACTTGGCCCAGTTCTTGGCGTCGGTGGTGTCGAGATACTCGCAGTTCTCCTCGGTATTGATGCCGTACCACTCCAGCTCCTCGGGGATCGTGTTGCCGCCGCAGTTGCCCTGATAGATCTGGTGCACCGGGAGCCAGGCCTGGCGATACTTCCAGGGCTCGCGATCGAAGATCCACTTGCAGCCGTCGGAGCAGGTGTTGTAGCGCTCGCCCTCATAGTGGCTGATGCGCTGGGCCATCGCGATCGGATCACCGGGCTCGGTGAAGCCCATCGGGATCTGGCAGACCTGGCAGAGCATCGGCAGGCCACCGTTGAAGAACCGGTTGCCGTCCGCCTGCATCTCCCGCGCCTTCTCATAGGCCGGGCGATAGTAGTCGTCGAAGTACTCACCGTACTGCTCCGAGAACCAGTCCATCTCGTCGGCGAACGGGATGGTGGTGTTGAACGCACCGGCGTGGGAGAAGTTGTAGAAGATCCAGAACGCCTGGTGGGGCATGTAGTTCTTCTCGGTGATGGCCTGGTCGACGTGGCGCGGCGGGCGGATGCCGTAGTACTCAAGGTCGGGGAACAGGCCCTCGAGCATCTGCTGCTCGAGATAGAGCTCGAAGGATTCCTTCCAGGACATGGCCTTCTTGGGCAGGAAGTAGTCCTGCATGAGGGCCACGATGCTCAGCAGGCGATAGCCGCGCCAGAACCACTTGTCGACCCAGTCCTGGATGATCGGGACGTTGTCCTCGTCCTGCTCGAGGATGAACTTGATGACCTCGAGGCCGAGCGTCATGTGGCGCGACTCGTCGGACTGGGCCGAGAAGCCGAACGTCATCGTGCTCAGGTCACCGTTGAAGCTCGCACCGGACATGAACGGCACGAACAGCAGGTTGGTGAGGAAATACTCGAAGCTGAACGAGATCGCCAGCATGAACTCGAACGGGCCGGCCGAGACACCGTCGTCGAAGAACGACTTGGGCACCGACATATACCAGAGCCGGTCGTGCATGACGTTCGGGTCCTGCAGGTGGTCGTAGTACTTGTTGTACTGCGATACCGCATGGGTCTGGGTCTGGTTGTGCCGCAGCTCGTCGATGCTCTGATAGAGGCAGGCGATGCGGGCGCCGGCACCGTTGAGGTGGCGGGCGAGATAGCCGAAATTGCGGTACGCCTGGTATTCCAGCGGGGTCACGCCCTGCAGGAACATCCGGACGGCGTTGAAATAGCGGGCGTCGGTCACCTGGAGGTGGCCCTGGCCCTGGGCGAAGCTGTCGATCACGGCATAGAGGCGCTTGTCCTTCTCGGACTGATACTTGTGATAGGCCTCGACGGTCAGGCGGAAGGGATCCTCCCAGGCGTCCCAGTCGTGGATCTTGATGCCCTCGAACTGCGTATAGGGATACATCTTCTCTTCGGGAACGTAGCTGGGCTCCCAGTCGAGACCGCGGGTCATGCTGGCATAACGCTCGCGCATTGAGGCTTTCTTTGCCATTGTGCAATATCTCCTGTGATATTCGTCTGCGGGAACAGGCCGCTTCGCTGCGGCCCGGGCGGTCAGCGCCGCCAGGCGATTTCGATGTAGTCCTCTTCGATGTCGAGGTTGCCCGACATCGAGATGATCGCGAGCTGGATCTCGGAGGTCTCCCACTCCCCACCGAGATGCTTCTCGACCGTTTCCTTCTTGATGTGGATGCCGCCGTCCTTGCGGATCTTCACCATGCCGGGCTGATAAAGCAGATCGGCGTCGGGGTTGTCCTCGACGATGGCCTCCACGATCGGCCGGTTGGTCTCGGTGTCCTGGATATCGATGCTCGCAATCCGTGGGCGGCGCGGCTTGGTCTCGGTCATTGGTTCTCCTCAGGTGTGGTCGGACTTATGGGCGGGGATCCGGCCTCAGAGAGGGATGCCCAAATCCGCATAGCGCTTGGTCAGCGCCTCGGTGTTCTGCTGCAGGAAGGCAACGGCCCCCTGCTCGGGGAGCACGGCGTCGAAGCCCTCGGCGATGGGCCGGACGGCGGCCGTCGCCTGCTCGAGCCGGGTTTCGACCATGTCCTTGAGCGCGGCCGCGTTCTGCTCGCCGTGGGTCTCGTCGTTGACCCAGGCCTTGAGCAGCGGGTTGAGCCACTTCTGCTGATCGGCGTACCACGTCGTGAAGTGCTCGTTGAGCAGCGACATCACGGTCGCGCCCTCGGCCAGCGCCATGTCATCGACATAGGTGTGCATCAGCGGGAACAGCTGGGCGTCAACGAGATCGACGGCCAGCAGGCCGGCGGCCCAGTCGGGCTCGACGAGAGCCTCTTCGGTGTACTTCCGCAGCGGCTGCAGCGCCTCGCTGTCCATCCAGGCTTCCTTGGCCACGTCGAGGGCCTCGACCGTGCCGCCGGCGACGGTCAGCCCGATCATCGAGTGGGCCTGGGCGTTGCCCAGCCGGTCGAACGCGGAGAGCGACAGCACCTGCGAGATCGTGTGACCCCAGGCATACCGGCCGCCGTTGATGAGGATGAGCTGGGCTGCGCCCTCCCAGTGCCGCATGGGCAGATAGAGGTTCTGGATGACGTTCTTCCAGTGCTCCGACAGCCGGCTGGTCAGGTTGCGATCCTCGATGAACTTCAGCGTCTTCGCGAAGTTTTCGTAATCCTCGGCCCGCTTCGCCACGAAGCTCGCATAATAGAACTGGCGCGGATCGGTGTAGTCGTACGGATCGGTCATCTTCAACACCGTGTAATCGGCGTCGTAGATTTCCTTGGAGGGATCCCACAACGGGCGGTAGTGGAAGTTCTCCTCCGGCTGGGCGCGATAGACGGCCTCCTGGTAGCGCGATGCGCTCTTCTCCCCGAAACGACGCTCGAGTTCGGCGTACGCGTGCCGCCGGGGCTCGATCGTGTGAGTGCGGATGTTGCTCATTGAGTCTCCTCTGGATCGCCTGTGATCCGGACCTGCGGCGGGGCACGCCCCCGCTCACTGTTTTCCACCATAGGCGCGAATTTCGGGGGTCTGCCAGCGCCTTGTCGGGCTTGCCGGTCGGCGGGGATCGCCGTTGTGCAAAGTGCACTTCAACGGTGAATTCCCTTACCGGACAGTCGGTCGGTCCGCGTTTTTTGTTTGGTCACAGCGTTCCTCTGGGAAGAACGCGCGCGCCGACTTGCATCCGTTTGCTCTTGGATGTGCCCATGGTCCACCGAGGGAGCTGGTTCCGGTTGTCGCGTACGCCCGAGGCGGCATGAGCGCAGATCGCTGGCGGTCGGTGCGGGCCACGGTCGCTCAGCGCATGTTGAGCCGGCAGGGTGCGCTCAGTCGGGAGCTCAGCGCGGCGATCGCCGACCAGCTGCCGGAGCTGCGCAATGCCGAGCCCGCGCTGCAACAGGCGGTCGATGCGATGTCGCGGCATGTCATTCACGTCACCGTCGGGGGCCTGGCCGATCTGCAGCCGTGCCCGCCGCCGCCGTCGACCTCGCCGACGCTCGCGTTCG
Source organism: Propionibacteriaceae bacterium (assembly GCA_030544185.1). The sequence continues at coordinate 3,578 of JAUNRO010000045.1, forward strand.
CACGGCGCATGGGCGAGCGCGGCTTCGCGGCATATCGCACCGTGCTCATCGGGCAGATCGCCCAGCGCTGGTTGCTCAATCGCCTGCTGGCCGAGCTCGAACGGGCGCTGCCGCAGCCGGCGCCGATCGACCTGGTCGCACCGATGGTCACCTGGCAGCTGGCCTGCTTCTCCGTGCTGGGCGACGCGGTCGGGGAACAGCACCTGATGGCCCAGGAGCAGACCCGGGCGGCGATCGGCGGCATCGCCCCCGAGGATGTGGACTTCGCGCTCGAGCTCGCCGAGGACGAGCAACAGATCGAGGAGATCCTGCGCTACGGTCTCGATGCGCGGCACCTGGGGATGGTCGTGTGGAGTCAGCACGGCACGGTGCGGGGCAACCAGCTGGTCCGGCTGGTGCGCGGCCTCGGCGAGCTGGGGCCGGTCGGCGACGTGCTGGTGTCGCCGCGCGATCTGGCCTCGGTCAACGCCTGGGTGGCGCTCGCCGGGCCGGTGCGCCAAGCAGTGACCCAGATCGTTCGGGCGCTCGGTTCCGCCGGCGCGATGCGGGTCGGCTTCGGGGAACCGGGCGAGGGCCTCGCGGGGTTCCGCAGCACGCACTACCAGGCGGTGGCGGCTTTCGAGGTCGCCCAACTGCCCGGATCCATTGCCGAGCCTGCCGTGCGCTATCGCGACGTGGCGGTGACCAACCTGCTGCGCCGGCGCCCCGGGGACACCGAGCCCTGGGTGGCGGCGGTGCTGGGGGAGCTGGCCGGCGAGTGCGAGGACAAGGCACGGCTGCGGGAGACACTGCGGGTCTCTCTCGAGGTGGGGGAGAACGCCTCCACTGCTGCGACCCGGCTCTACGTCCATCGCAATACGGTCAAATATCGCGTCGCCCGGGCGCAGGATCAGCTGGGCGTACCGCTTGAGACGAACCGGCTCGCCGTGGCCTCCGCGCTCAACTATCACCGCTATGCCATCGGGGACAAATAGCCGGCCCAGGGAGGTGGGCCGCCGGTGACACGGGCGGCCGGGGTGGCCCCGATCCCAGTACGGTGGGGCGATGACCGAGCCGACCGCCAGCTCCCCGCGGGAGCTGCCACTGTTTCCTCTCGGCACGGTGCAGTTTCCGGGTCTGCCCCTGGATCTGCAGGTGTTCGAGTCCCGCTATCTGCAGCTGCTGGAGGATCTCGCGACGGGGGAGTCCCAGGAGTTCGGGATCGTGGCGATCAGCAGCGGTCACGAGGTCGGGGCGGAGAATCTGCACGGAATCGCCGAAGTCGGGTGTGCGGTGCGCATCGAGCGCACCCAGCCCGCGGGCGGTCGCGTGGTGTTGCGGGCGATCGGCACCTGGCGGTTCGGCGGGATCGAGATCGTCGATCGGGGAACGCCCTATCTGGTTGCCCGGGTCCAGCCGCTGCCGCAGGACCCGGTCTCCGCTGCGGAACCGGAGGCCACCGACGCGCTCCGCTCCGCTCTCTTCGCGTACGCCACGGCGGCGGACCTGCAGTTGGGCGCGGTGCCCGCCGATCTCGATGCCCTCGGCTGGTGGATCGCCGCCGGGGGACCGCTCACCCAGGCCGAACGGTTGCGCCTGCTGGGGATGGCCCGGGCCGAGCGGTGGGAGTTGCTCGGCCGGTGGCTGCGCCGGGAGGCGCGTCTGCTGACCAGCACCCACACCGTGCCCTTCGAGGGGGACCGGCGCCAGAGCATCAACTGAGGCGGACCGATGGGCTAGGTTGACCCGGTGCGTTTGGTGATTGCTCGTTGCCAGGTCGATTTCGCCGGTGCGCTGACGGCACACCTGGCCCCGGCCCGGCGGCTCATCTTGGTGAAGGCCGACGGCTCGGTGTCCATTCATGCCGACGGTGGGGCATACAAACCGCTGAACTGGATGACCCCGCCCTGCACGCTGACTGTGCGCGCCGCCGAACCCGACGAGGCCGCGGTCACCGCGGAGCTGGACCACGAGGTCCGCGAGGTCTGGGAGGTCCGGGGCAAGGACGGGGCCACCTTGCAGATCTCGATCTTCGAGGTGCTCCACGACTCCAGCCACGAGTTGGGCCAGGACCCCGGCCTGCAGAAGGACGGCGTCGAGGCGCACCTGCAGGCGCTGCTCGCGGAGAACCCGGGCACGCTGGCGCAGGGACTGACGCTCGTGCGCCGGGAATACCCGACGGCGATTGGCCCGGTCGATCTGATGTGCCGGGCCGCCGATGGGGCCTATGTGGCAGTGGAGATCAAGCGCCGCGGCGAGATCGACGGCGTCGAACAGCTCACCCGCTATCTCGAGTTGCTGCGGCGCGACCCGCTGCTCGGGGATGTCCAGGGAGTGTTCGCCGCGCAACAGATCAAGCCGCAGGCGAAGGTGCTCGCGCAGGACCGGGGCATCACGTGCGTGACCGTGGACTATGACGCGTTGCGGGGGCTCGACAATGCGGAGGACCGGCTCTTCTGAGCCAGTGGGCCCGGCCTGAGCTCAGGTGCGGTCGAGCCGCGGCAGCAGGACCTCGCGATAGAGCAGGAGCAGTGCGGCCGCCGTCGGGATGGCCATCAGGGCGCCCACGATGCCGAGCAGGGTGCCACCCGCCAGGGCCGCCACGATCACCAGCGCGCCGGGGACGTCCACCTGGCGCTTCATCACCCGCGGCTGGATCACGTAGGCCTCGAACTGCTGATAGATCAGGAAATAGGCGATGGTCGCGATCGCGGCCAGCGGCCCGATGGTCGTGAACGCGACCAGCGAGACCAGGACCATCGACAGGTTCGAGCCCACGAGCGGGATGAAGGCGAAGAGGGCGACCATCACCGCGAGCGCCAACGCATATTTGGCCAGGCCGATGACCATCATGAAGATGAAGCTGCAGGTCCCCGAGGTCGTCACGACGAGGAACATCCCGCTCAGATAGCCGCCGATCCGGCGGAACATCTCATCGGCGAGATAGCGAACGCGCGGCCGTCGCGATGCGGGGGCGAGCCGATAGATCGTCTCCTTGATCGCGGGCAGCGTGGCCAGGAAATAGAGCGTGAGCACCATCGTCACGATCAGGGAGAACACCACGTTGGCCAGCACCTTGCCGGCACCGAGCAGACCGCCGAAGATCGTATTGATCAGGCCCTGGCTGGTGAAGAACTCGGCCGATCGCTGGATCACGCCGTAGTGGCGGTCCAGCTCCGCGATCTGGCGGTTCTCCCGCAGTTGCACCAGCAGATCGGGGGCCGAGGTGACGAGCTGGGTGACCTGCTCGGTGAAGACCGGCACAACGGCCCAGGCGGCGAGGACAATCACCGCCAGCGAAGTCAGCGCGACCACACCGACGCTCAGCCCCCGGCGCAGGCCGCGCCTGTTGAGGATCTCCACCGCGGGGCTGAGGCCGAGGGCGATGAACAGCGACAGCACCACCAGGACGAGGATCGACTGAATCTGGCCCAGGATCCCGATGAGGGTGATCGCGACCATTGCCCCGAGAGCGCCGAAGAAGCCGATGCTGAACGGCGACATCCGCGCGATCGCGAACCCGAACTCCGGCGGCTGCGCGACCGGCGGCGGATCAACCGGCCGCACCCGGTGGTGAGGATCGGCCTCCGCCCGGCGGGAGGTGATCACGGCGCGCTTCATCACGTCGAGGGCGCGCCGCCGCCGGGACCGACGCCGGGGCTCGCCGGTCGGCGAATCCGTTGCCGGAGGGGCCTCATGGGCCGAAGCCGGGTCGGTCGCCGCCGGTCGAGGTTGGGCCGGCAAGGGGTCGGTGGGGTCGTCCGCCGCCCCGGGCCGGGGGGTCTGGGTCATCGCGAGGCGGGAGACCCCTGCGGACGGTTCGGGCTGGTCGCAGGCCGGGCCTGGCCGGCGGGCTTCTGCTCACGCTGCTGGGCAGTGTTCTGCTGGCGGGCGTCCCCGGCCGGCTGCTCGCGCTGACCGGCGCCACCGGCAGTCTCGTCCCGCTGCCCCGCGTCGTTGGCGTTCGGCTGATCCGGCGTGCGGTCCGTCGCTTCCCCGCCCCGGTGGGGCCCGGTGGGGCCGGTGGCCTTCGGATCGGGCCTGCCGGCGGGGACGTCGATCGGCACCGACGCCTCGACCTGGGCGGCGAGCTCCCGTCGCTGTTCGATCGGGATGGTGTCGGGGAAGTCGGCCGCGGTCTGGGTCGCCAGCTCGCTGAGGCTGCTGAGCTGGGCGAGGATCGCCTGCTTGCGGCGGGTGAGCCGGTCGTTCTCCCGGCTGAGCTCCTGGGAGCGGAAGGCGGCCTGTTGCTCGGCCTGCTGCAGGATCTTGGCCGCCTCCTTGCGGGCGTTGGTCACCAGGGCATCCGCCTCGCGGTTGGCGTGGACCTTGACCCGCTCGGCCTCAGCGAGCGTCTCTTGGCGCACCCGTGCGGTGTTGTCGAGCTCGGTGCTGAGGAGCGCCTGGGCCTCCTCGTGGTTGCGGGTGGCCTCGCTGAGCAGCTTCTCACTCGCTGCCGCTGACTCCTCGTGTTCGGCGGTCAGTTTCGCCAGCAGCTGCTCCCGCTCGGCGGCGGAGTTGGACCGCAGGCTGGCCGCCTCCCGGTCCGCGGTCTGGCGCACCGATGCGGCTTCCAGGCGAGCGGCCTCGAGCATGCCCTGGGCCTTGCGCTGGGCCTCGGTGGTGATGGATTCGGCGTGCTGCTTCGCGGCGATGACCAGCCGGTCGCCCTCCTCGCGCGCCAGCGCGACCTGCTCGCCGACCTGCCGCTCCAGGTTGGTGCGCAGGTCGCGGAGCTCGCCCATGGCGGTCATCCGGACGTCCTCACCGTCGCGCTCAGCCTGATCGCGCAGGAACTGGGCCTGGCGGCGCGCCTCCTCGACGACCTGCTCGGCCTCCGCGGCGGCGCGGTCGGTGATCTCGGTCGCCTGTGCCCGCGCTGCACCCAAGATGTCCTTGGCGAACCCCCCGAGGTGGCTGAAGTCGGCTTCATCGGGGTGCCGTTCCTGCCGGTTCAGCGCCTGATGCAGCTCCTGCTGCAGCCGGGCGACCTGGTCGCGCAGCCGAGCCCGCTGGCCCTCCAGGCTCAGCACATAGTCGTCCACGGCCTGCCGGTCATAGCCGCGCAGCGCGCTGGGGAAGCTGCCCGCTGCGCTGGCTGTGTCATCGAACAGGCTCAGCCCAGAGTCGTCGGTCACGATGGTTCTCCCTCACGTGGTGGCGGACACCGGTGCAACAGTACCGGCCGAACCCGCGCGAACCGGGAACCTTCCCCCGCGCGCCCTTCGGTGTCGGTGGGGCTAGTGTCCCCGGCCCGGTTCGACGATCTCGAGCAACACGCCGTTGGCGTCCTTCGGGTGCACGAAGTTGATCCGGGAGCCGGCCGTGCCCCGGCGCGGCTCGTCATAGAGCAGCCGCGTGCCGCGTTCGCGCAGGACCGCGGAGACCGCGTCGATGTCCTTCACGCGATAGGCCATCTGCTGCAGTCCGGGACCGCTGCGGTCCAGGAATTTGCCGATCGCGGAGTCGGGACGCAGGGGAGCCAGCAGCTGGATCTGGGCGCTCTCGGCGCCCTGCTCACCGGTGCCGAGCATGGCTTCCTCGACGCCCTGCTCCTCGTTGGTCTCCCGGTGGAGCACGCGCCAGCCGAGAACTTCAGTGTGCATGCGAATGGCCTCGTCGAGGTCCGGCACGGCCAGACCGACGTGGTCGACGCAGACGAACAACGGGTCCGGAACAGTGTTATCCATGACCCAAGCCTTGCACAGGACCCGAGGCGCTGTCGGCCGATCGCCTCATCCGCCATCGTGGTGTGGGGCCTGCGGGGTGCGCGGGCCGCGGGCGGGCGGGCGCTTGGGCGTCCTCCCGATCCACCGGTCGGGCGCCGAACGCCCCCATTAGGCTGAGGCGATCAGCGAGCGAGGAGGCACGAATGGGGTCGGACGGGGCTTCCGGGATCGATGTGGCGGCGCTGGTCACGGCGGCCCGGCAGGGACGGGTCCGTGCGATCGCGCGGTTGATCAGCCTGATCGAGAACGACTCGTCGCGCCTGCGGGAGGCGATGGGGCTGATGGCGCCGGATACGGGCTATGCGCACGTGGTCGGCCTCACCGGATCACCCGGCGTGGGCAAATCGACGACGACCGCCGCGCTCATCGCTGCCTATCGCGCGCGTGGCCTGCGCGTGGGGGTGCTCGCGGTCGATCCGTCGTCCCCGTTCTCCGGCGGCGCGGTGCTGGGTGACCGGGTCCGCATGCAGAAACACGCCTTGGACGACGGCGTCTATATCCGCTCGATGGCCTCCCGCGGCCAACTCGGCGGGCTGTCCGCGGCCACCCCGCAGGCGCTGCGGGTGTTCGACACGGCGCGGTTCGACGTCGTGCTGCTGGAAACCGTCGGCGTCGGCCAGTCGGAGGTCGAGATCGCCTCGACGGCGGACACCACGTTGGTGCTGCTCGCCCCCGGGATGGGGGACGGGATCCAGGCCGCCAAGGCGGGGATCCTGGAGATCGGTGACGTCTTCGTGGTCAACAAGGCCGACCGGGACGGTGTCAACAACGTCGTTCGGGAACTGCGGGCGATGGTCGCTCTGGGCCAGCGCTCACCGGGAGACTGGCAACCGCCGATCGTGCGCACCGTGGCGAGCGCGGAGGAGGGCATCGACGATCTGCTGGGCCAGATCGAGGCCCATCGCGAAGCCCAGCAGGGTTCCGGAGCCTGGGGGCGGCGGCGGCTGTCCCGAGCCGGCACCGAGATCGAGGCGCTCGCCCTGGCCTCTGTGCGTCGGCGCTTCGCCGGCAGCAGCCGGGAAGGGCTCGACGAGCTCGCCACGGCCGTCCGCGATGGCCGCCTGGACGCGCATTCGGCTGCGGATCAACTCCTGAACCGGTTGTGATCCGGCGAGCCGGGTGGGCAATCGGGCTCCGGGTGGGATAGGAAGGGGCGACAGAACTGCGCACTTCCCACCACCCACGCAGTCGACCGGAGGATCCAGGTGAAGACATTCGTTCAGAAGGCAATTCTGTTCCTGGTCATTGCGTTCTGCCTGTTCTATCTGATCACTCGCCCAACGGATGCGGCGAACGCGGTGCGGGGTTTCTTCGGCGCCTTCGAGTCGCTGTTCACCTTCTTCGCCACGTTGGCCTCCGGCTGACCGCAGTCGCTGGGGCAGTCGATTGAACCGTTTCCTCCACCCCCGGGTTCACCTCCATCTGATCAAAGATGAAGGTGAGGAGATCGTTGACGAGGTGCGCAAGCACCCGATGGCCTATGTGGGGGCGTTGTTCGGTCTCATCGGGGCCATGGCGCTGTTCGTGGCCATGCCGTTCCTCGCCGATATCGCCGGCGGGGCCTATCTGGTGCCGCTGCTGGTCGGTGTGGTGCTCCTCGCGCGCAGCGTGGTGAAGATCCACGCCGCGCACATGGACCGGTTCGTGGTCACCAACATGCGGGTGTTCCGCGTGCACGGCATCATCAGCCAGCAGACCGCGACCATGCCGATGGCCCGGATCCTCGACATCACCGTCAACAAACCGGCCCTCGGGCAGGTCTTCGGTTATGGCCACTTCGTGTTCGAATCCGCGGCTCAGGACCAGGGGCTGCGGGATATCCGCTACGTTGCGAGACCTGACGAGCGGGACCTGACCATCCAGCGCATCATCCAGCGCTCCGGTGCCCGTGGGGCCGCCCGCCTGCGCGACGCCGAGGAGGAGACGTGAGCACGACACCGTTGCCGTTCGATCCGATCGAGCGGGGTGCCGAGCTCTGGGCCGAGAACGACTATGCCGAGGTGCCCCGGATGCGCGCCATCACCTCCTTGATGCGGGTGCACCAGCTGGTTATCACCGAACTCGACGAGCTGGTCAAGCCGTTCGGGCTGACCTTCGCGCGCTATGAGGTGCTGGTGCTGCTGTCCTTCTCCCGCACCGGGTCGTTGCCGATGGGCAAGATCGGGCAGCGGCTGCAGGTGCATCCCACCTCGGTCACGACCCTGGTCCAGCGGCTCGCGGCGGCCGGGCTCATCGAGCGCAAGCGGCATCCCGAGGACGGGCGCGCGGTGCTGGCATCGCTGACCGACGAGGGCAAGCGCGTGCTCGCCGAGGCCACCGAGGCGGTCACCCAGGCCAAATTCGCGCTCGGCGCGATGACCGAGGAGCAGTGCGCGGAGCTCAGCGCGATTCTCAAGAACGTGCGGCTGGCCGCGGGCGACTTCTGAGGGCCCGTCGGATGCGGTTGCTGACCCTGTCGGACTCGGATTCCTACCTGAAATGGGCGGTCGCGCTCACCGCCGCCACCCCCAGCGGCTGGGCTGTGCGCCATCTCGTGCTGGACAACGTCATCGCACCTTCCCCGGCGCAGGTCGAGGCCGTCCAGCGCGACTATCCCGGCCGGCCGATCAGGCGGGTCGCCGGGGCGGCGCTCGCGCGCACGGTCCGCCGGCTGGCGCCCGAGGTGGTGCTCGTCGCCGGCACCGGGCCCGCCGTCGAAGCGGTCGTCGACCTGCTGCGCTGGGGCGGTGTCCTCGGCGCGGACCGGCCCGTGCTGGCGACGGGGCTGCCCGGCATCAGCTTCCCGGCGAATGAGCTCGCCGCCCATCACCGCCGGGCATTCGACCTGATGATCCTGCACAGCCACCGGGAGCGAGCGGACTATGCCGAGGTGATCGCGCGGCTGGGCCGCGGCCCCGCCCTGGCGCTGGCGCGCCTGCCGTTCCTGGCCTCGACCCCGGTGGTCCGTCCGGGTGGCCGCGAGGTGGTGTTCGCCGCTCAGTCCCTGGTGCCGCCGCACGCCGGCCAGCGGCGCGCGGTCCTGGGCGCGCTCGCGGAGCTGCCGACGGGGCTGACCCCGGTCGTCAAGGTCCGGGCGCTCGCGGGGGAGCGCCAGGCGCACAACGAGGCGCTGCCCTATGCGGGGCTCTGGGCCCAGATGGAGCAGCGACGCCCGATCGAGTTCCGGGCCGGTTCCATGGCGGGCGCCCTCCGGGACGCGGCGGGGTTTGCGACCGTGTCCTCGACGGCGGCGCTGGAGGCTCTCGCCGCCGGCGTGCCGTGTCTGGTGATCGACGAGTTCGGCGTGTCCGGCGAGCTCATCAACACCGTGTTCGAGGGTTCGGGCCTGCTCGGCGGGCTCGACCGGCTGGCGGCCGGTGATTTCGCCCGTCCCCGCTCGCACTGGCTGCAGGCGAACTATTTCCATCCGCCCGGCGACGACGACTGGGTCGAATCGCTCGAGGCGCTCGTTGCCGAGCGGCGGGCAGGGGCGCTCGGCGCCCCTGGGGCCACCACCGAGCCAGCCGCCAGCGCCGGCGCCGGCACCGGTCCCGCCGACGGCTGGCCCACCCGGCTGCGGCGCCAGGTGCGGGTGCTGCCGCCCGCGTGGGTCTGGCGTACGCTGCGCCGGATCAGGACTCGGAGCGGCTGATCGACCCGGCGACCGCGCCCGCGTCGGGATGCGCGGCCGCGACCCGGTCGCACAGCTCCCGGACCGCCCCGTGCCCGCCACGACGGGTGAGCACCACGCGAGCGGCGCGCAGGAGCTCGGGATGGGCGTCGGCGACGGCGATCGGCCAGCCGACGGCAGCCATCGGACCGAGATCGTTGATGTCGTTGCCGACATAGGCCGTGCGGGCGGGATCGATGCCGGCCTCGGTCAGCCACTCCAGGACCGCGGTGCGCTTGTCGGCCACCGACTGCAGCACCGGCACGCCCAGCTTGGCCGCCCGCGCCCTCACCACGGGGTTGGTCTCCCGTGAGCAGATCAGGAAGGGGATGCCGGCACGGCGCAGCACCGAGATCCCGAGCCCATCGCTGCGGGACACCCGGACGCTCTCGCGCCCGTGCTCGTCGACATAGGCGGTGTCGGCGGTGTGCACCCCGTCGAAGTCGGTGATGACCGCGTCGACGTCGATCGCGGTGCCGGCCGGTGTCTCGGGCCGGTCGAGCACCCCCGCGAAGGCGTCGGCCAGAGCCAGCTCCTCGACGGTATCGATCTCCAGCGAGGCCAGCTCGGACACCGGCACCACCCGGGTCGTGCCGAAGAACCGGTGTCCGGCCTTGCGGAATCCGGTGACGGTCATCGCATAGAACGCCCCGG
>JAUNRO010000046.1 GCA_030544185.1 Propionibacteriaceae bacterium
CAGAATCTCACGAACCGCATCCCGGACCCGGTCGTGGTCGAACTCATGCATGCAGAGGACTGTAGGGCACCGGCTCGCGCCCGGCGCCTGATCGCGCAGGCTGTGGTCAGTGGCGCAGCAACTCATAGGCGCGCTGCCAGGCCCACTCCACCGGGCCCCTGGCGAACCGCCCGAGCCACCAACGTGCGCCCAGGACCATGACAGCGCAGACCGCGACATAGACGACCATCGTCACCCACAGCCGATCCCCGGCAGCGACCGCATTGAGACCGAAACCCCAGCCATAGAACAGCGCCGAACACACCAGGTTCTGCGCGATGTAGCAGCTCAGCGCCATCCGCCCCACCGGGGCCAGCAATGCGCCGATCCGGCCGCCACCGTCGCGCGCCGCAACGGCGATCAGGGCCAGGAGGCCGCCGGCGACAACCGGGCCCAGCAGGTAGCGTGACACCAGCAGCGTGTCGGGCAGGGTCATCGCCAGCGTCAGATCCGCGACGAGGGCCAGCGCACCAGCGGTCACGAGCCGCGTACGCAGGGCCCGCCCCCGCTCCTCGAACACTCCTCTGCGGTGCAGTTCGGCGCCGACAAGAAACATGGCGAAGGTCAGGCAGCCGATGAACACCGGCTCGAGCCGGAAGACCACGGCGTAGTCGATCCGGAGCAGCACCAGATCCCACCAGGACCCTTCGCGATAGACGCCCTCGCCGTAACCCGTGCCCGGTGGCCCGCCCTCGACGGCCAGGAGCAGGCCCGTCGCAGCTGCGACGAACACAAGATGCACAATCCCGGCGAGCACCGCCCAGAACCGGCGCACCCGCGGTGTGCGCAGCACCACCATCGCGACGATCGCGCCGGTGACCGCGTAGCCCATCAGCACGTCGAACTCCGCGATGAGCAGATAATTCAGCAATCCTTCGAGGAAGAGCAGGGCCATCCGCAACGGATAGCCGCCCGGCCAGCGCCTGCCTTTGCGGACGGCTGACTCCGCCTGAATGAGCAGGCCGATGCCGAACATCAGTGTCAGCAGCCCCAGGAACTTGCCGTTGGCGAGTGCCATCCAGAACCGTTCGACGCCCTGCTGGACCGCCCCTGCACCCGGGGTCGTCGGGTGGGTGAGATATCCGAGCATGCCGCCGGGGTGGCTGAACAGCCAGACGTTGGTGGCGAGCGTGCCGAGGATCGCGACGCCGCGGGCCACGTCGAGGGCACGAATGCGAGTGCGCGGGGTGGCTTCGGTGGTGGTCCGTGCGGTGCTCATCTCTCCTCCTGGATTTATCACGTTCGTGATAAATATCTTTTTAGCACAACTGAGATAGATTGGTCACGTGCCAAAAGTTGTGAATGCGGAAGAGCGCCGGGAGCTGATCGTCGATGCGGTCTTCCGGCTGGTGGCCAGGGGCGGCGTCGAGGCCGCGTCGCTGCGCAATGTCGCCGTCGAGTCCGGTCTCAACATCGGCTCGGTGCGCCACTATGTCGAGTCCCATGACGCGCTCATGCTCGCGGCGACCGAGGCCATGGCCGAACGGGTGGGGCGGCGGGTCGAGGATCGGGTGCGGGCGGCGCAGTCGAGTTCTCTGGTGGGCGACGGGCCGGCTACGGAAGCCGCCATCGTCGATCTCTATGCGCAGTTGCTCCCGCTCGATGCCGCGCGGCGCGGTGAGTGTGCGGTCTGGCTCGCCTTCCTCGAACGAAGCCGGGTCAATCCCGAACTCCGCGGCGCGGCCGAGCAGATGCACCGCGAGGTCGTCCGGGTGACGACCGAATGGCTCACCGCTGCCGGTGTCCCCGAGGCCGCCGATCGGGCGGCCCTCCTGACGACCGGAGTGGATGGCCTGACGCTGGCCGCGCTGTCGTGGCCCGATGACTACCCGCCCGACCGGCAGTTGCGACTGCTCGGCGGGCTGCTGCGGCAAGCCTTCGTGGACACCCGCGGCCTAGGATCAGCCGAATGACGCGAATCCTGGTGATCGGCATCGGTCCGGGCGGCACCGATCAGGTGACACACGCGGCCGCCGCTGCGCTGAACGAGGTGGATGTGTTCCTCGTGGCGGACAAGGGTGCGGCCAAGCGGGACCTCGTGGCTGCCCGGCAGGAGATCTGCGACCGCTGGATCACCGGCGACTATCGACTGGTCGAGGTGCCCGATCCCGCGCGGGGACCGGATGCCGAGCGGGACGCAGCGGCCTATGGGCGCGGGGTCGCCGACTGGCATCGGGCGCGGACCGAGCGTTATCGGGCCATCATCGAGGCGGATCCTGGGCTGACCTATGGGTTCCTGGTCTGGGGCGATCCCGCGTTCTATGACTCCACGCTGCGGATCGTCGACGCGTTGGCTGCGGACCTGCCGGTCTCGTGTGCCGTGATCCCCGGCATCTCCGCGGTGCAACTGCTGGCCGCCCGCCACGGCGTCCCGCTGAACCGGGTCGGTCAGCCGTTCCTGGTCACGACCGGCCGACGGCTTGCCGAGGACTTCCGCACGGGCCTGGACGTCGTGGTGATGCTAGACGGCCACCTCGCCTGCCGAGCGCTGACCGGTCGTGGCCTGGAGATCTGTTGGGGCGCCTATCTGGGCGATCCGCGGGAGGTGCTCGTCCGTGGACCCCTGGATGACGTGATCGACGAGCTCATCGAGACCCGCGCGATGCTGCGCGCACGGCACGGATGGGTGATGGACACCTATCTGCTGCGGCCACTTGGCACCGGGATACTGAGCGACTCCGAGTAATTCCGCCCTCTCAACGGCGTTGACCCCCCACCTCGATGCCACTGAGAGGTCGGAATTACTCGGGGGCCGGAAGTATCGCCCGCAACCAACGCCGAATCCGGTCCGGATTCTGCAGCATCGCCCACGTCAACTGGAGCACCCGCCACCCCGCTGCCTCCAGCTCGTTGAGTTTCTCCCGATCGGTTTCGAAGGCCTTGGCTATCAAGTGAAACTCACGACTGTCGAACTCCAGCGCCGCACGCGCCTGCGGAAAGGCGACGTCGACGAACCAACTCCGGCCACCGAGGAAGACGTGATAGTTCGCCTCCCACCCAGCCAGGCGCCATCGACGCAGCAGGACGTGCAGCTGTCGCTCAGCCTCCGACCAAGGCCTACCGCGCGAAGAATGGAGCACCCGGCGCCGCCGATCGTTGCCCCGACGATGGGGCGTGGCGGCGAGAGCCGCGTGCATCATGGCCAGGGATGGCGCCGACCTCCCGCCCGCCAGGCGAAGAACCTCGTCCACGACATCGGCGCCACGGTCCGGAATGAGATCCACCGCGGTGAACTCGGGCGAGGTGAACCTCACCTCACCGCGATCGACGATGAATTCCTCCGGGATCTGTCGTCGCGCGAAACTCAAATGCTGTGAGGAGCCCCTGAGCCGCCGCTGGGTCGCCAGGTTGAGTGGCATCGGCACCTCTATCGGCCTGCCCTGGCGCCCCGCCTCAGCGGCTGCCCAACCAAGCAGGCGGGCGCCCTCGCCGAGCACAAGCGTCGCGATCGACAGCCATCGCTGCCTCGATGAGCGCGTTCAGCGTGAGGGGCTGGTCAGCGGGGATGAACAGCCCGGGATAGAGCGAGACGAGCCCGTTCCGGTGCAACCGGCCGTCCAGCGAGCGAGGATTGTCATGATTGCGGCGTTGAATGATCTCCACACCAGAAAAGGCCCGACAGCGACCCTTTTCAGCACCGGTTGTGCGCCAAGTCGTCCCCTTCCGGCAACGCGGCGTCACTCCTCCAGGTCGCCCTCGACCTCCAGATAGAGCTCCTGCAGTTGCTGGAGCACCTCGGGATCAGGCGTCTCCCAGAGCTTGCGGTCGACCGCCTCGTGCAGCTTCTCGACCATCCCCCGCAACGCCCATGGGTTGGCGCGCCGCAGGAATTCCTGGTTCTCCTCCTCGAGCAGATAGGTCTCGGCGAGCTGCTGATACATCCAATCCGGCACCACGCCCGCGGTCGCATCGAAGCCGAACAGATAGTCCACGGTCGCGGCGAGCTCGAACGCCCCCTTGTATCCATGTCGCTGCATCGCGGCGATCCACCGCGGGTTGATCACCCGCGACCGGAAGACGCGGGTGGTCTCCTCGGCCAGCGTCCGCGTGCGCACCGCATCGGGCACGGTGGAGTCGCCGACATAGGCCTTCGGGTCGGCGCCGGTCAGACTGCGGACCATCGCGACCATCCCCCCCTGGTATTGGAAATAGTCATCCGAGTCCGCGATGTCGTGCTCGCGGGTGTCGATGTTCTTCGCGGCCACCTGGATGCGCCGATAGTTGTCCTCCATCGTCTCCCGGGCCGGCACGCCGTCGAGATCGCGGCCATAGGCGAACCCTCCCCACGTGGCATAAACCTCGGCCAGATCTGCGTCGGAGTGCCAGTTCCCCGCCTCGAGCAGTGGCAGGATGCCGGCGCCATAGGTGCCGGGCTTGGATCCAAAAATCCGGGTACGCGCCCGGCGGGCATCGCCGTGCGTCGCGAGATCGGCCTCGGCATTGGCCTTGACGTAGTTGTCTTCCGGAGACTCGTCCAGCCCGGCGACGAGTGCGACGGCGTCGTCGAGCAGCTCGATCACATGCGGGAAGGCGTCACGGAAGAATCCGGAGATGCGCACGGTGACGTCGATCCGGGGCCGGCCGAGCTCGGCCAGCGGGATCGGCTCCAGGCCGACGATCCGGCGCGAGACCTCGTCCCACACCGGGGCCACGCCAAGCAGGGCGAGCACCTCGGCGATGTCGTCGCCGGAGGTCCGCATGGCCGAGGTGCCCCAGACGGACAGGCCCACGGACTTCGGCCACTCCCCTTCCTCGGTGCGATAGCGCGCCAGCAGGGAGTCCGCCATCGCGCGCCCGGTCTCCCAGGCCAGCCGCGACGGAATGGCCCGGGGATCCACCGAATAGAAATTGCGTCCGGTGGGGAGCACGTTGACCAGTCCTCGCAACGGCGACCCGGAAGGTCCCGCCGGGACATAGCCGCCGTTCAGCGCGTGGAGCACCATGGGGATCTCGTCGACGGTCCTGGCCCGCCGCGGCACGACCTCGCGGCACGCGAACCCCAGCGATCGGGCGACGCCCTCGGCGTCGGCTTCGGTGGGCAGATCATCGAGCAGTCCGGGGATCGCCGCGGCATCCCAGCCCGCGGCAGCGACCCGGCGAACGAGCTCTGCGGCCAGTTCCTCCGCCCGGTCGGTGGCCCCGAGCGCGGTCTCCTCGAGATCCAGACCGAGAGCCACTCGCAGTCCGGGCACCGCCCCACCGGAACCTCCGAACACCTGGTTGGCGCGCAGCACCGCAAGCACCAGGTTCACCAGCTCATCGCCCTCGGGGGCGCGGCCGAGAATGTGGAGGCCGTCGCGGATCTGGACGTCCTTGATCTCACACAGCCAGCCGTCGACGTGCATGATGAAGTCGTCGAAGGCCTCGTCGTCGGGCCGTTCGTCCAGTCCGAGGTCGTGGTCCATCCGTGCGGCCTGGATGAGCGTCCAGATCTCGCCCCGCAGCGCCGGCGCCTTGGCCGGATCCATCGCCGACACATTGCCGTATTCGTCGAGTAGTTGCTCCAGCCGCGCGATATCGCCATAGGTCTCCGCCCGGGCCATCGGGGGGACAAGGTGGTCGACGATGGTGGCGTGTGCGCGGCGCTTCGCCTGTGTCCCCTCCCCCGGGTCGTTGATCAGGAACGGATAGATCACCGGCATCGAGCCGAGCGCAGCGTCGGGTCCGCAGGCAGCCGACAGAGCGAGGTTCTTGCCGGGCAGCCACTCGAGGTTGCCGTGCTTGCCGAGGTGCACGATCGCGTGGGCGCCGAACTCGCGCTCGAGCCACCGATACACCGCCAGGTAGTGGTGCGTCGGTGGCAGGTCGGGATCGTGATAGATCGCGATCGGGTTCTCGCCGAAGCCCCGTGGGGGCTGGACGAGAATCACGACGTTGCCGGCGCGCAGGGCGGCGCCGACAATCTCGTCGCCATCGACGAATACCGATCCGGGCGCTTCGCCCCAGGCCTCGGTGACGCCCGCCACGAGTTCACCAGGCAGGTCGGCGAGCCAGCGGCGATAGTCCGCCACCGGGATCCGGATGGGCTGGCCCGCCAACTGCTCCGTCGTGAGCCACTCCTCGTCCTGACCGCCGGCGTCGATCAGTGAGTGCATGAGGAGGTTTCCGGCAGTCGTCTCCGGGGCCTCGCCGTCGACCGGCTCGACCTCCCCCGTCCCCGGGATCGCACCGGGCACGCCGACGTCATAGCCAGCCTCCCGCAGCGCCGCGAGCAACCGGATCAGCGACACCGGCGTATCCAGCCCGACCGCGTTGCCGATCCGCGAGTGCTTGGTGGGATAGGCCGACAGGACGATCGCGATCTTCCGCTCGGCTGGCGGCACATGGCGCAGCCGGGCGTGGCGGACGGCGAGTTGGCCCATCCGGCGGCAGCGCTCCGGATCGGGCACATAGTGCGGGAGGCCGTCGACGTCGAGTTCCTTGAAGGAGATGGGTACGCCGATCAGGCGCCCGTCGAATTCCGGCACCGCAACCTGGGTCGCCACGTCGAGCGGGGACATGCCGTCATCGGAACCTTCCCAGTCGGCCCGGGACCAAGTGAGGCAGAGCGCCTGCAGGATCGGCACGTCGAGTGCCGCCAGCGCGCGGACGTCCCAGCCCTCGTCATCGCCACCGGCCTGCGCGGTCGCGGGCCTCGTGCCGCCGGCGGCGAGCACGGTGGTGACAAGAGCGTCATAACCGGCGAGATGTTCAAGCAGGTCCCCCGGCGCGTCACGCAACGACGTCGCGAACACCGGGACGCCCACCCCGCCGGCCTCGTCGATTGCGTCCGCGAGCGCCGTGACATAGGCGGTGTTGTCCACCGCCTGCTGCGCCCGATAGAACAGAATGCCGACCCGCGGCTGGGACGCCACCTCCGGTTCGTGCTGCGGGCCGCTTTGCTCGGGCCGCGGGAGCACATCCCAGGTCGGCTGCTGCTCGACCGGATCGAACCCGACCCCGTCGAGGAGCACCGTGTCGCTCAGGAACGCGTGCACCTGCGCAAGGTTCGCCATCCCGCCCTGGGCGAAGTAGAGATGCGCCTGGGCCGCGACGTTGACCGGGACGGTGGAGAGCTCCATCAGCGCGGCATCGGGCACCTGTTCACCGCCGATGACCACCCGGGGCAGCCCGGAGGCGACGACGGTCGAATAGGCATCGGGCAGTCCTTGGACCGACCCGAGGAACCGGAATACCACGAGCGCCGTGTCGCGAAGCAGGTCCTCCAGACGCTCGGGTCGGACGTGACCGGGTTGGCATATCCATAATCCGCACCACTCGCTCGAGCGGCGAGCAGATCGGTGTCGGAGGTGGACAGGAGCAATACCCGGGACATGGTTTCCTCTCGCTGGCGGCCGCGGCCGAGCCTAACCGGCGCTGCCAGCGGCCGGGAGCGCGGTTGGTGGTCATGGCCCTCACAGGTCCGTGGTCCGCCGTATGACTTTGACCCGCCCAGCGGGTTGGAATCACAGTCACTGCACACTCGGTCTGCACACCCCAGCGCGGAACCGGCAGCGGAGTTAGGCTGGCCGTTGTTCCCGAGGAGAAGACGTGCCCATCCAACCCGCCCACCGTCGCCGTGGCGACCTGTGTCCCGGCCTGTTGCGGCCCTTCCCCGCGGAGGACGGCGCGATCATCCGGCTCCGGCTGCCCGGTGGTGCGGCGCCCGTGGCGCTGCTCACCCACCTCCTGCAGATCGCCCGCGAGGGCGCCGGGTTCCTCCAGCTGACCTCCCGCGGCAACATCCAGCTGCGCGGTCTGCCCGACCCCCTGACCGGCGACATCGTCGACGCGGTGATGGCCACTGGTCTGATCCCCTCCCCGGCCCATGAGCGGGTCCGCAACATCCTCGCGTCGCCGCTCTCGGGTTGGTGGCCGCGGAATGTTCCCGGCGGCCCGGAGGCGGTGGCTGATGTCCGCTCCGTCGTCGCAGAGACCGATCGGTTGCTCTGCGCCGATCCGGATCTGGCCGGGCTGCCGGGCCGGTTCCTGTTTGCCGTGGACGACGGCCGCGGCGACCTGCTCGGCGAGCCCTTCGACATCGCCTATCGCGCGGTGACCGCCGATTCAGGCGAGGTCCGCCTGGCCGGCGCGTCCCGCGGCTGCACGGTGTCGGCCCGGGAAGCGGCGAGTGCCCTGATCGACGTCGCCCGGGCATTCCAGCAGATCCGCCGGTCCACCCAGCCGGCTCCCTGGCACGTGCGCGAACTCGATGCCGACCAGCTTCGCGCCCTGCTGCGTGCTGCACAGGCCACCCGGGCGGGAGGGACCGATCCGTGGGAGGAAGAACCCGCGGCCGCGGCGGAACCTGCCGCCGACGCCCGGTCCTCACTCGCTCCGGACGAAACCCGCCCGGCTCCCCGGCCCAGTGGCACCCGCCTCGAACCGGGGCCGATCGGCCCGCACGCGGTCGTGGGTCTGCCGCTGGGCCGGATCACTGCGGCCGGGCTGAACACACTCGCCCAGGTGACCGACACGGTGCTGCTCACCCCGTGGCGCAGCCTGGTCGTCCCGGGCGCGGCCGACCGGTTGGCCGAGCTCACCGACTTCGCCACCGGCCCCGATTCGGGCTGGGCGCGGATCAGTGCCTGCACGGGTACGCCGGGGTGCGCGCGTGGGCGCGCGAACACCGAGGCCGTGGCCCGCGATCTCGTCGCCGCCGTCGACCACGGAACCATCCACCTCGCCGAGCCTGTCCATTTGGTCGCCTGCGACCGCCACTGCGGCGCCACCGCCCAGCAGCGCCACCTGCTGCTCACCAGCGACTCGGCCGGCGACGTCATCGCCTTGCTGCGATAATCCGAGCGCTATGGCAGACCCAACGAAACCCACGCGCCGCTACGCCTACGAGACCGACGGCACCGAGATCTATCGCCAGTCGTTTGCCACGATCCGAGCGGAATCCGATCTCGCACGCTTCGACGACGACACCGCGACGGTCGTGGTGCGGATGATCCATGCCGCAGGTGACACCGGCCTCGCGGCGCACGTCCAGACCCATCCCCACCTCGCCGGTGCGGCCCGCGACGCCCTCAACGGCGGCGCCCCGATCTTCGCCGACGCGACGATGATCGGCACCGGCATCACCCGCGCGCGCCTGCCGCGGGACAACGAGGTGATCTGCACCCTGCGCGACCCACGCGTACCCGATCTCGCCCGCGCCTGGGGCACCACCCGCTCCGCGGCCGCGGTCTCGCTCTGGGGCGACCGGCTGGCGGGCGCGGTGGTCGCGATCGGGAATGCGCCGACCGCGCTGTTCCACCTGCTCGAGCTGATCGCCGACGGCGGACCGCGCCCCGCCGCCATCATCGGCGTACCCGTCGGATTCATCGGCGCCGCCGAATCCAAGGAGGCGCTGCGCGACAATGCGTGGGACGTGCCGTGGCTGATCGTCGAGGGTCGCCGCGGCGGTTCGGCGCTCGCGGTCTCGGCCCTGAACGCGCTCGCGCGGCCCAAGGAACTGCCATGAGCCGCATCAGTGCCCGTCGTCACCGAGTCGTTCCGGGGCAGCTCTTCGGAGTCGGTGTCGGCCCCGGCGATCCGGAGTTGGTCACCGTCCGTGCCGCGCTGCTGATCGAGGCGGCGGACGTCGTCGCGTACTTCTCCGGGCCCTCCGGCAACTCCATCGCCCGTTCGATCGCGGAGCCCTATCTGCGCACCGGGGTCACCGAGGAACTCCTGCGCTATCCGGTGACGACGGCCGAGTCGCGCTATGAGGGCGGCTATTACGCGGAAATCGACGCCTTCTATGACGAGTGCGCGGATCGGCTGCGGGCCCATCTTGTGGCCGGGCGCACCGTGGTCGTGCTGGCGGAGGGGGATCCGTTGTTCTTCGGCTCCTACATGTACCTCCATGATCGGCTCAGCGTCGACGTGGCCGGCGAGAATGGCCCGGACCAGCGCTTCGCAGCCCAGATCGTGCCCGGGGTGACCTCGGTGAGCGGCTCGACCGCCGCAATCGGCGCCGGCCTCTGCCGTCACGAGGACGTGCTCACGGTGCTGCCCGGGACTCTGCCCGTGCCCGAGTTGGCGTGGCGGCTCGCCCAGACCGACGCGGCGGTGGTGCTGAAGCTGGGGCGGACGTTCGCGGGGGTACGCGAGGCGCTGCGCCAGGGCGGCCGCCTCGACGACGCCTGGTATGTCGAGCGCGCCACCTTCGACGAGCAGCGCGTCCTGCCCGTCAGCGAGGTCGATCCGGCGGCCGTGCCCTATTTCGCGACCGTGGTCGTGCTCGGTGGGGATCGCCGGGCGGATTCGGCCGGGCGGTACGCCGGGGCTGGGCGCCCGGACGCAGTGCCGTCGGCTCCGGTCGCCCCTGGTGGCGCGGAGACTTCCGCGGCGACGGACCACCCCGAGGATCAGACCGGCCGGGTGCGGGTGATCGGTCTGGGTCCCGGCCCGGAGGACTGGCTCACGGGCGAGGCCGCCACGGCGCTGGCGGAGGTGAGCGATGTCTTCGGCTATGCGCCTTATGTCGACCGGGTCCCCCAGCGTTCCGGGTTGACCCGCCACCCGTCGGGGAACACCGTCGAGGCCGACCGGGCGCGCGAAGCCCTCGACCTGGCGCTGGCCGGCCGCGATGTCGCGGTCGTCTCCGGGGGTGATGCGGGGGTGTTCGGGATGGCGTCGGCGGTGTTCGAGGCCGCGGAGGATCCGGCGTACTCCGGCCTGGAGATCGCGGTCCTGCCCGGCGTCAGCGCTGCCCAGGCAGTGGCGGCCCGGGCGGGCGCGCCGCTGGGCGCGGACTTCGCGGTGATCTCGCTGTCGGACCGGCTGAAGCCGTGGGAGGTGGTCGCCGAGCGGCTACGGAAGGCGGCGGAGGCAGATCTGGTGATCGCGCTCTATAACCCGCGGTCGCGGTCCAGGCCGACGCAGCTCGGCGACGCGAAACAGCTGCTCCTGGGGGTCCTGTCGCCCGACACTGTGGTGGTGGTCGGTCGGGACATCGGACGCGCAGAGGAGACATTGACGGTGACGACGCTCGCCGACTTCGACGTCGAGCGGGTCGACATGAAGTGCCTCGTGCTCATCGGAGCCCGTGGCACGCGGGTGAGCGGGGCCGGCCGGGTGTGGACACCGCGCTTCGTGGAGGAGGTCCCGCGCCGCGGGTGAGGTGGCATACTCGGGGCCAGTCATCCGTGCGGTGTGGAGGAATCCGGTGGGAATCCGGAGCGGTCGCGCCACTGTGACCGGTCGCTGAGGCGACGGGAGTCAGGAACTCGGCTCGCACGGGCCACCGATCGGGACGCGCAATCCCGAGAAGGAGAAACCGATGCATATCGCCGAGGCGTTCCTGCCGCCGGCCCACGCAGTGGCCTGGACGGTCGCTGCGGCGCCGTTCGTGGTGCACGGCGCCCGCCAGGTCATCAAGCTCGCCCAGGACAAGCCCGAGTCGCGGCTGCTGCTCGCCGCGGCGGGGGCGTTCACGTTCGTGCTGAGCGCAATCAAACTGCCGTCGGTGACGGGCTCGTCGAGTCATGCGACGGGCACCGGCATCGGCGCGATTCTCTTCCGGCCGCCCGTGATGGCGTTCCTGGCGACGATCGTCCTGGTCTTCCAGGCCGTCCTGCTCGCGCACGGCGGGCTGACCACACTGGGCGCGAACGTGTTCGCGCTGGGGATCGTGGGGCCGTGGGCGGCCTATGGCACCTTCCGCGCCCTCCGCGGCCTGCGGGTCGGCGACACCGTGGCGATCTTCGTGGCGGTAGCCGTGGCAAACATCGCGACCTATGCGACGACGAGCGTCCAGCTGGCGCTCGCGTTCCCTGACCCGGCGACGGGTTTCGTGGGGGCGTTCGCGAAGTTCGCCGGGCTGTTCGCGGTCACGCAGGTGCCGCTCGCGATCACCGAGGGCATCCTCGCTGTGCTGCTGTTCCGCGCGCTGGCCCGCATCGCGACGCGCGAGTTGCGCACCTTGGGCTTCTCCGCCGGTGGGCGGACGAAGGAGACCTCTCATGTCTGAGGTGCGCACGGAAAAGCCTCGGTCCCGCCGAGGGGTCGTGGCGACCATCGTCCTGCTCGTCGCCCTCCTCGCCCTGTGGGTCGTGCCCATGCTGGTCGCGCCGGCGGCGCCTGAGGGTGCAGAAGCCTTCGCCGGTGCTGACGCGCAGGCGGTGGAGATGGTCGAGGACACCGGTTATGAGCCGTGGTTCGCGCCCGTGTTCGAGCCCAGCAGCGAGGTCGAGTCGGGCATTTTCGCCCTCCAGGCCGCGATCGGATCGGGCGTACTGTTCTTCGTCCTCGGCTATTTCCACGGCCGGACCCGGACCGAGCGCGCGCTGCGCGCGGGCGTGACCGACGCGACCGCCCGGCCCCGCGAGGCCAGGGCCGACCACCCCGGCAGCGAGGATTGAGTGGCCGGCCTGGTCGTTGACCAGGCCGCTTGGGCCAGTCGTTGGCGCGAGCGGTCGGTCGGCGACAAGGCGCTGCTGTGTCTGGGGCTGCTGGGCGTCGCGGTCGCGGCGCCGGGCTGGCTCGTGCCGGTGGTCATTCTCGTGGCCTGTTGCGGGTTGGCGTTGGGGCCGGCGGGGGTCCGCCCCGGGCTGTGGTTCGGCGTCCTCGCCGCACCGGCTGCCTTCCTGGTGACCGCTGCCGCGTCCGTGGCACTCGTGCTCGGCGGCGAGGGCGGTCTGCTCTCGGTGACAGCGGAGTCGCTGGCGCGGGCGGGGACCGTCCTCGCGCGTGGTGCGGCGGGCACGGCGGCGGTGCTGCTGCTGGCGTGCACGACGCCCATGGTCGATGTGATCGGCGGTCTGCAGAAATTGCGGGTGCCGGAGCCGCTGTTGGACATCGCGGCGCTCACCTATCGACTGCTGTTCGTGCTGGCCGACGTCGCGGTGACGGTGCGGCGCGCGCAGGCCGAACGGTTGGGTCATGACGGGTTCCGCCGCAGCCTCCGCTCGACGGCACTGCTGGCCTCTGCACTCCTCGTGCGGTCCTGGGACCGGGCCAACCGGCTGACCGAGGGCCTCGCTGGCCGGGGCTTCGAGGGATCGCTGCGAACGCTGCCGCGACCGCTGCGGCATTCGCGGGCCTTCGTGACCCTGTCGCTGCTGGGACTGGCCGCGCTGGCAGCCCTCGCCGGGGTCGCCCGATGAGGGTGCGGCTGGACGGCGTGAGTGCCGGCTTCGATGACCGGCTGGTCCTCTCCGGGCTGGACCTGGACCTCGGTGCCGCCCGGACGGCGCTGCTGGGTGCGAACGGGTCGGGAAAGTCGACGCTGTTGCGCGTGCTCTCCGGCGCGCACGAGCCCAGCGACGGACAGGTCCTGGTCGACGGTGAACCGCTGCGCCATGACCGGCGCGGGCTGCGCGTCCACCGGCAGCGGGTCCAGCTCGTGCTGCAGGACCCCGACGATCAGCTCTTCTCCGCCGATGTGCTGCGCGATGTGTCGTTCGGGCCGATGAACCTCGACCTCCCGGAGGACGAGGTGCGCACCCGGGTCGCGGACGCCCTGGCCGTGCTGTCGATCGCCCACCTCGCCGACCGCCCGACCCATCAGCTCTCCTATGGCGAGCGCAAACGGGTCGCGCTCG
>JAUNRO010000047.1 GCA_030544185.1 Propionibacteriaceae bacterium
GCGCTGGTCGTGCTCGCCGTCGTGGCCGGGCTGATCGCCTGGCGCCGCGACCGAGGTCGCCTCGCCCGGCTCGGCGTCGCCGTGGCCGTGCCCGTGCTGCTCCTCGCGCCGTGGCTGCCGTCCCTGCTGCGCGGCTGGTCGCGGGTGCTGATCGGCCCCGATGCCGGCCTGCGCGGACTCGCGGTCGCGGAGCCGTGGGCGCTGCTGCTGGGGCGTACGCCCGGCCCCGGCCTGCCCTGGTTCTGGCTCAGCGCCGGCTGTTTCGGGCTGCTGTGGGTGCTCGCCCTGCTGGCGGCGGTCATCCGGCCCACCAGCATCGGCCTCTGGGGCGCGTGGGGGACCGCGCTGGCCTCGTTCGCGCTCGCGGTCGTCCTCGCGGGTCAGTTGGCGACAGCGATGCCGCAGGGAACGCGGGTGCGCCCCGATGTGGTGGTCCTGCTGCTCGTCACCTTCGCGTCGTTGCTGGTCGCGGCCGCCCTCGGGTTCGCCCCCGTCGCCGAGTCGTTGTCCCGGCGTGCGTTCGGCAGCGCCCACCTCGGCACCGCGGCCGTCGCCATCGCGACCATTGCCGCACTGCTCGCCGGCCTCGTCTGGTGGGTCGTTGCGGGCGCGACCGGTCCGGTGCGGCGCACCGAGGTCGACGAACTGCCACCGTTCATCCGCAACGTCATGGTCGCAGACGCCCGCACGCGCACGCTCGCCCTGGAGTTCGACGGCGACGTGCCGCACTGGTCGCTGGTCGCCGATAACCAGAACCGCCTCGGCGACGCCGACCGGGGTCTGGCCTTCGGCGGGTCCGGCTCGATGCAGCAGCGCACGAGCAGCATGGTCGCCCGGCTCGTCAGTGGTGCCGGCGACGAGCGTGTCGCCGATGATCTCGCCTCGATGGCCGTCAGCCATGTGTGGGTGTCCGGCGCCACCGACGAACAGCGCTCGCGCATCAACAACACCCCCGGCCTCGGCGGCGAGGCCGTGCTGGGTGACACCGTCGTGTGGACCGTGGCCGCGACCGCGGGCCGCTATGCGATCACCGGCGGGCCCGAGCCGGTCGTGGTGCCCGCCCGCGCCTATGGTGGTGCGGCGATGGATCTGCCCGCGAGCAACCAGGCCCGCCGGCTGACCATCCACGAGCCCACCGATCCGCGCTGGCGCATCCGGTTCAACGGCAACGAGCTGCCGGTCGAGACCGGCGCCGACCGGACCATGGTGGACCTGCCACCGCAGGCCGGCCACCTCGAGGTGGACCTTCGCGCCCCGGTGCATCCGTGGCTGGCACTCGCCCAGCTCCTGGTGGTGCTCGTCGTCACCGTGCTGTCCGCGCCCTCCCTGGCCGGCAGCCGGGAGCGCCGGGCCGATATCGGCGCCCGCTCGGCTGATCGCCGCTCGCTCCGGGCCGGCCGGGGCAGCGAGCCCGCGGAGGAGCCCACCGCCGGCCGCCGTGCGATCACTCCCGAGTCGCCGCCGGACGGCGATGCCGACACCCAGATCCTGCGCCGCGTCGAGGAGGACCGATGACCACGCCGATCATCCGTCTCGCCGTCGCCGGCGGCCTCTGTCTGGTGCTGGCCGGCCTGAGCGTCGGCGGGGCCGCATTGCCGGTCCGGGAACCTCGCCCGGCTGCCCCCGTCGACCCCGACGGGCGGACGGTCACGGTCTGTCCCGCCGCCCCCACCGTCAACCTGGTCTCGACCACCACGTGGGGTGCGCTCAGCAGCCGGCCCATCAACGACGACGACCTCGCACCCGTGCCGGCCGGCCGCGGCGCCACCTTGACCGATGTCGCCGAGCCGGTGCTGATGATCGCGGAGGGCCGCCAGAACACCGGGGCCGCCGCCTCGGCGTACGCCCGGCACCCCGCCGGGCCGGATCGTGGGCTGTCCCTCGCCCGCTGTGGCACACCGGCCACCTCCTCGTGGTTCACCGGCCTGGTGTCCAACCCCGACGAGCCCACGAGCAGCACCCGCACCGAGGTCGTGCTGATCAACGCCGACGCCGGCGCCGCCGAGGCCGACCTCGTGCTGTTCGGGCCGACCGGTCTGCAGGTCGCCCCAGGGGCACGGGGGATCGCGGTGCCGGGCCGGTCGGCGCGCACCGTCGCCCTCGAGACGCTGTTCACCCGTGCCGAGCCGGTCGGCGTCCAGGTCCGCTCGAGTCGCGGCCGTGTCGCCGCAGTCATCCAGCAGCGGACCAGCGCGGGCGCCCAGCCCGCCGGCACGGACTGGCAGGTCGCTGCGGCCCCGCCGGCGCAGGAGCTGGTGGTCGCCGGCATCGCCGGGGGAGCGGGGCAGCGCACCCTTGTCCTCACCAACCCGGGCAAGCGCCGCACGACCGCCACGATCGAGGTGCTGGGGCCCGAGGGGCCGTTCGCTCCCGCCGATGCCGCCACGCTCGACGTCAATGCTGAATCGACCGCCCAGGTCCCGCTCCACCAGGCCCTCGACGGCGAGCCGGCCACCGTCCGGATCACCGCCGAACAGCCGCTGGCCGCGGCCGTCGTCGCCCGCGGCTCCGACGAGCCCGACGCCGATATCGCGGTCCAACCCGCCAGCGCCCCCCTGTCCGCCACCAGCATCGGTGCCCTCGCGGTCGCCCCCGGGGTGCGCGGTGCGCTCCTGGTCGCCAACGCCGGGGATGCCGACGCCGTGGTGCCGGTCCGCCTGGTCGGCACCGACGGCGCGGAGCTGATGGCCACCGACCTGCGCGTCCCCCCCGGCACCACCGTCGAGTGGGGCATGGACCAGGTCGAGCAGCCCGCCGGTGTGCAGGTGGCTGCGCCCGCGGGCTCGGAACTGTACGCGGGGCTGGCGCTCACCTCCGGTGCCGATCCCGCCGCCGGGCTGGCGACGACCCCGTTGTCGGTGCCGCAGACCGAGCAGGGCGGCGGCATCGAGCCGGCCTTCGATCCGGGCGCCGGCCGCTGATGGGCAACCGGCGGCGTGACCGTCACGGCCGCGGGCTGCGTGGCCCGCTGGCCCTGCCACAGTCCCACGGGCCGACCGCGCGGCTGCGCCGGGCGCGCAGCCGGGACGCGCTGTTCGCCGAGTTCGTGGCCCAGTCGGCCGGGCTCATCGTCAAGCACTGTCCCGAGGCGCTCACGGGCGTGGCGCTGGGCGTGGAGGAGGTTCCGCACCTCCCGGTTGCCTGGAGTGGCAACCAGGTTCCGCTCGCCGCCGCGATCGAGGCCACCGAGGACGCCCCCGCCCGCGTGGTGATCTATCGGCGCCCGCTGGAGCACCGCGCGGCCAGTCAGCGCGGGCTGCGGATCCTGGTGCACCGCACCATCGTGGAGCAGCTCGCGGCCCTCACCGGGCTGGGGCAGGACACGATCGACCCCGAGGGTTACGGCTTGGACACCGACTGGTGAGTTCCGCGTGGCACTCGGCAGAACCCGGTCGCTGCGGTTACGTTGACTAGCGTGAAACCCAGGGTGTGCTCCAAGACCGGATGCTCCGCCGCCGCCGCGGCAACCCTGACCTATGTCTATGCCGACTCCACCGCCGTCCTCGGGCCGCTCGCCCATCGCCATGAGCCCGGCAGCTATGACCTGTGCAAGCATCACGCGGCCGGCCTGTCGGCACCGCGCGGGTGGGAGGTCATCCGGCTGCCGGTCGGGGAAGCGAGCGAACCCGTTCGTTCCGATGACGATCTGCTGGCTCTGGCCAACGCGGTGCGCGAGGTGGGCTTCGCCTACGAGCCCGCGCGCACGCCTGATCCCGCGCCCCCGGGCGTGGTCGAGCTCGCGCGGCGCCGCCACCTGACCGTCCTCGCCGATCCCGACGCCTAGGAGCCCGTTTCGCTGCGTGGGCCCGCCCCGGGCGGGACGATAGGCTGCCACTGATGCTGACCCAAGAGATCTTCAAAGCCAACGACATTCGTGGCCTCGCCGGAGGACCGGATGCCCAGTGGGACGCCGATGGGGCGTACGCGCTGGGTGTCGCGTTCGTCGAGACTCTCGACCTGTTCCGGGCCGAGAAGGCCTTCGTGCTCGGCCGCGATATGCGGGAGACGGGCCAGGAGCTCAGCGCGGCATTCGCGCGCGGCGCCATGTCCCTCGGCGTCGACGTGATCGACATCGGGCTCTCGAGCACCGATCAGTTGTGGTATGCCTCGGGCCGCCTCGAGCTGCCCGGTGTCCAGTTCACCGCGTCCCACAACCCGGCCAGCTACAACGGCATCAAGTTCTGCCTCAGCGGGGCCCGGCCGGTGAGCCCGCACCAACTGATCGACATCGCCCGCCGGGCGTACGACTATGAGGCCCGCCATGCGAAGCCGACCGGCCGAACGCTCGGCCGGCTGCGCCAGCAGGATCTGCTGCAGCCCTATGCCGAGCACGTCCGCTCGCTCGTCGACACCGAGGGGATCCGGCGGCTCACGGTGGTCGTCGACGCCGGCAACGGGATGGCCGGCCACACGGTGCCGCCGGTGCTGGCGGGGATCGATGTCGAGCTCATCGGCCTGTTCATGGAACCCGACGGGTCGTTTCCCAACCACCAGCCCAACCCCCTGGAGCCGGAGAACCTCGTCGACGCGCAGCGGGCCGTCCAGGAGCACGGTGCGGATCTGGCGATGGTGTTCGACGGTGACGCCGACCGGTGCTTCATCATCGACGAGACCGGGGCGGTCATCAACCCGTCGGTGGTGACGGCGCTCATCGCCAGCCAGGAACTCCAGCGCGAGCCCGGTGGCACGATCGTCATCAACACGATCACCTCCCGCACCGTCTCCGAAGTCGTGGCGGAGGACGGCGGCCACACCGTGATCTCGCGGGTCGGTCACACCTATGTCAAGGCCGCGATGGCCGAGCACGACGCGATCTTCGGCGGGGAGCACTCGGCGCACTACTACTTCCGCGAGTTCTGGGGCGCGGACACCGGCATGCTCGCGGGGCTGCACGTGCTCGCGATGCTGGGCCGCAGCGACGAGCCGCTGTCGCAGCTGGTGACGCGCTTCGACCGCTATGCCAACTCGGGGGAGATCAACTCCACCGTCGCCGACGCGAACACCACGATGAACCGTGTCGCCGAGGCCTTCGACGGGCGTGGGCTGGTCACCACTCCCGACGGGCTGCTGATCGAGGGCGACGACTGGTGGATCAACCTGCGCCCGTCCAACACCGAGCCGTTGCTGCGGCTCAACGTCGAGGCCAGGGACCCTGAGCACATGGCTGCGCTGCGCGACGAGGTGCTCACCCTCGTGCGAGGAGAGTGCTGATGATCGATCTCGACCCGGCGGTGCTGGACCTGCTGGCCTGCCCGAACTGCCATGCCGCGTTCGCTGTCGACCCCGACCGCGCCGAGCTCGTCTGCACCGGCACGGGATGCGGGTTGGCCTTCCCGGTCAAGGACAACATCCCGATCCTGCTCATCGACGAGGCCCGTCCGGCGCGGTCGAACGGCACGGGCCACGTCCATGGCTGAATTCGACGACAGCCGCCTGGAGGATCCGGCGGCCCTGGTGCGCGCCGATGATCTGTTGCGCCGCCTCGCCGGGGCGGGCGCCCGGGTCCGCATCGAGGCCGAGAAATCGGCTGGGCCGATCGCCTCGCTGGAGCCGAGCAAGCCCCGTGCGATCATCGCCGTGGGGTCGGAGGCCCGCCTGGTGCGGGCGATGCTGGAGCCGACCTCGCCGGTGCCGTTCGTCGCGTGGCCGCGCCATGGCCTGCCGGGTTGGGTGGGCCCGCTCGATCTGGTCGTGGTGATGGCGCCGGAGGGCGGCTCGCCCGATCTGGTCGCGACCGTGCACGAGGCCGTGCGGCGCGGGTGCGCCGTCCTGATCGCCTGCCCGCCCGCCTCGACGATCGCAGAGTACGCCGGATCGCGCGCCACGACACTCCTGCCCGCCGGCAGCGGGGACACCCTCGCCGTGGCCGTGCAGATGCTGAGTGCGCTCCACCGGCTGCACCTGGGCCCCGAGGCCGACCCGCTGCGGGTGGCCGACGCGATGGACCAGATCGCCGAGAATTGTTCGCCCCACGTCGATCTTGCGGTCAATCCCGCCAAGGACCTGGCCCTGGCCATGGCCGATGCCCAGCCGCTGGTGTGGGGCGGCTCCGTGCTGGCCGCCCGCGCCGCCCGCCGGGTCGCCGAGGCGTTGCGCGCCGCGAGCGGGCGCCCCGCGCTGGCAGCGGATTCCGGGGAGTTGGAGATCGTCATGGATGCCGTCGGTGCGCGCGACCCGTTCGCCGATCCGTTCGAGCAGGCTGCGGCCGACCGGCGTCCGGTGCTGCTGATCCTCGACGACGGGACCGGAGACGATGCGGTGCACGTCGCGCGCAACCGGCTGCTGGCCAAGGCCGAGTCCCGCGATGTCCGGGTCTGTCAGATCCGCCATCACGACGGCTCCGAGCTGGAGCGCTATGCCTCGCTGCTGCAGACCGGCTGGTTCGCCGCGGCCTATCTCGAAGTCGGTCTCGATGACGGCCTCGACCGCCGCTGACCCGCCATGAAGCTCCGGGTGCCCAGGGTCGTCACGAACCTCGCGGCGAGACTCGCCGGCGAGCCGTGGCTGGTGCACCTCACCTCGGTCATCGTCGTCCCCGACCGTCTCCTGCTGCGGCTCAGCCGCGGCCGGCTCGGCCTGCTGACGCTGGTCGGCATGGACACGCTCGTCCTGCACACCGTCGGCCGGCGCAGTGGGTTGCTCCGGGAGACGCCGCTGTTGTGCGTCCGGGACTCCGGCAACGATCGATTGCTCATCGCCGGCTCCAACTGGGGCCTGGACCAGCACCCCGCCTGGGTGCTCAACCTTCGCGCCGGCGGGCCCGTCGGGGTGACCCGGCGCGGCTATGTCGGCCCGGCCGAGGTCCGCGAGCTCACCGGCCCCGCGCGCGATGAGGCGTACTCCCTGATGGGCCGCAGGTGGTCCAGTTATCCGCGCTATGCCGCCCGCACCGACCGGCTCATCCCGGTGTTCGAAGTGCGAATTTCTTCCTGAGAGATGCGCACTAGGCTCTCACCATGGATTTCCGTGTTGCAGACCTGTCCCTGGCCGACTTCGGCCGCAAGGAGATCACCCTTGCCGAGCACGAAATGCCGGGCCTGATGGCGATGCGGGAGCGGTACGCGGAGTCGCAGCCCCTCGCCGGAGCGCGCATCGCCGGCTCCCTCCACATGACCGTGCAGACCGCCGTGCTGATCGAGACGCTCGTGGCCCTCGGCGCGCAGGTGCGCTGGGCCTCGTGCAACATCTTCTCCACCCAGGACCACGCCGCGGCCGCGATCGCCGTAGGGCCGACCGGGACGCCGGACGCGCCCGCCGGCGTCCCCGTCTTCGCCTGGAAGGGCGAGACCCTGGAGGAATACTGGGACTGCACCGAGCAGATCCTCACGTGGCCGGACGGCCAGCCGCCGAACATGATCCTCGACGACGGCGGGGACGCGACGCTGCTGGTGCACCGGGCGGTCGAAGCGGTGAAGTCCGGGGAACTGCCGGTCGCGACCGCCGACGATCCGCAGGAGTGGCACGTCATCTGCGCGCTCATCGCGCGGAACATCACCGAGGGACGCACCGACTGGGTTGCGCTCGCGAACGCCGTCCAGGGCGTGACCGAGGAGACCACGACCGGTGTGCACCGGCTCTATGAGATGGAGCGCGCCGGGTCGCTGCTGTTCCCGGCGAGCAACGTGAACGACTCGGTGACGAAGTCGAAGTTCGACAACAAATACGGCTGCCGGCATTCGCTGGTCGACGGCATCAACCGTGCCACCGACGTGCTGATCGGCGGCAAGGTTGCCGTCGTCTGCGGCTATGGCGATGTCGGCAAGGGCTGCGCCGAATCCCTGCGCGGCCAGGGTGCGCGGGTGATCGTCACCGAGATCGACCCGATCTGCGCGCTGCAGGCGGCGATGGACGGCTATCAGGTCGCCACGCTGGAGGAGGTCGTCGCCACCGCCGACATCTTCGTCACGGCCACCGGCTGCTTCGACGTCATCACCGCCGAGCACATGAGCAAGATGAAGCACCAGGCGATCGTCGGCAACATCGGCCACTTCGACAACGAGATCGACATGGCCGGCCTGGCGAAGATCGACGGCATCGAGAGGATCGAGATCAAGCCCCAGGTGCACGAGTGGCGGTTCGCTGACGGCCACGCGATCCTCGTGCTGTCGGAGGGCCGCCTGCTCAACCTGGGCAACGCGACCGGTCACCCGAGCTTCGTGATGAGCAACTCGTTCACCAATCAGGTGCTCGCCCAGATCGAGCTGTTCGCCAACACCGCCGCCTATCCGACCGGTGTCCATGTGCTGCCCAAGCACCTCGACGAGGAGGTCGCGCGGCTCCACCTCGCCTCCCTCGGCGTGGCGCTGACGACCCTGTCGCAGCAGCAGGCGGACTATCTCGGCATCCCGGTCGAAGGGCCCTACAAGCCGGACGCCTACCGCTACTGAGCTCCCACTCCCGGCCCGGTTCGAGGATCGTTCAGGCCAGCGGCACCGGATTCGATCGAACGCTCATCCGTTCCTAAGGTGATTGGTAGTTGAGCAGTCAATCGTCTGACTGTCACCCACAACTGCTGAATCTCAAGGAATGGAAAAATGAACGTCATCAACCCGCCCACCATCGTCCGCGACATCGCCCTGCTCGTGGCCCGCATCATCGTGGGTGTGGTCCTGATCGCCCACGGACTGCAGAAGCTCGTGCCCTGGGGCGTCGGTGCGACGGCGGACGGGTTCGCCCAGATGGGCGTTCCCCTGCCGCAATATGCGGCTCCCCTTGCCGCCGTCATCGAGGTCGCGGGCGGTGTGCTGTTGCTGGCCGGGTGCTATTCGGCTGTCGCCGGAGCCGTGGTCGCGCTGCTCATGGGCGGTGCCGCCGGGTTCGCCCACATCGGCAACGGTCTGTTCGTGACCGACGGGGGCTGGGAACTCGTCGGTGTGATCGCAGCGGCCGCCCTGGCCGTCGGCGTCGCGGGGGCCGGCCGCTTCTCCGTCGACGCCGTGGTCAGCCGGCGTACGCCCGAGGCCGCGGCGCTCCAGGAGCGGGAGCCCGTCGGCGTCTGACGCCCGCTCAGCCGCGGGGGACGGCGTACGCCATCAGGGCGCCCACGCCCGGCTCCACGTCGGACCAGTCCCCGTCGAACCCGATCTCCGCGATGGCGGAGGTCGGGAATTTGACGTCCATCGCGGCCCACCAGTCCGGGTTGCCGACCCGGCGGGCGAGGAGATAGATCAACGATTCCAGCGCCGGGTTGTGCCCGATCAGCAAGAGCCGGCGCACCGAGCGGCCGGTTGCGCGGATGAGCTCCAGCAGGTCGTGCTCGTCACCGGCATAGAGCGCAGCGGCGAACTCCACCCGGCCGAATTCGGCACCACCACGCTGGGCCCGGGCGAGCGTCTGCCGCGTGCGTTCCGAGGTCGACACCAGGGTCAGCTCCGGCACCTGCCCGCGGTGGGCGAGCCATTCACCGGCCGCGACCCCGTCGCGGCGCCCACGCCCCGACAGCGGGCGCTGATGATCGGGCAGACCGGTCGACCAGCTCGACTTCGCATGGCGCATCACCACCAGGATGCGATCCGGGCGCCGTGGTGCGGTCATCGTCAGGCGTCGCCGCCGCCGGAGCCCTCGTCCCCATCGTCACCGGGACGCATGGATTCCCAGATCTCCTTGCACTGCGGGCAGACCGGGAACCGATCGGGGTTCCGCGAGGGGACCCACACCTTGCCGCACAGCGCCACGACGGGCGTTCCCATCACCATGGCCTCGGTGAGCTTGTCCTTGGCCACATAGTGCGAGAACCGCTCGTGATCACCTTCTTCATAGCGGTAGTCGGTCCGCTCGTCGAGGATGGTCTGGGCGCCTGGGCTCAACTGCTGCTCGGTCACCCGGCTATCGTACGCGACCATCCTCGCCCGGCGACCGGCCCGCGACCGCGCCGGTGCGAAGTTTGACCCGTGCCGCGCCGCGCGGTGGGATGGCCGGGTGCGAACTCCCGACGGCTCCGACGTCCGGCCGCTGGCCGTCGGCCTGCTGGCCGGGGTGTTCTCGGCCGCGTTCGAGGGGATCGCCGTCGCCACCGCGATGCCGGCTGCGGCGGCCGATCTGGGCCAGATCGAGCTGTATGCCTGGGCTTTCAGCCTCTATATGGTCGGCATGCTCACCGGCGCGGTCGCCTCGGGCCGCCTCGCCGACCGGCGGGGGCCGCTGCCGCCGGTGCTGCTCGCGCTTGGCGTGTTCGCGGTGGGGCTGCTCGTGGCGGGCTTCGCGCCGACCATGGCGCTGTTGCTCATCGGCCGGCTCGTTCAGGGCCTGGGCGCCGGCGGGCTCAACGTGGGGCTCTATTTCGTGGTGGCCCACGCGTTCCCCGAGCGGTCGCGGCCGATGATGATGACGCTGTTCTCGGCGTGCTGGATCCTGCCCGCGTTCGTCGGCCCGCCCGTGGCCGCCTGGCTCACCCGGACCTGGAGCTGGCACTGGGTCTTTCTCGGGATCGTGCCCCTGGTCGCGCTCGCCGCCGTGCTCGCGATCCCGCCGCTGATCCGGCTGCAGGCGCAGCACGAATTCCGTGCGGGGGCCAACCCCGTGCCCGCCTGGATCGGGCTCGTGCTGTCCAGCGCGGCGGTGCTGCTGCAGTTCGCGGGCCAGCGCTATGCCGACCACCGGGACTGGATGACGGCGCTGGCCGCGGGCGCCGCCGGGGTGGCCCTGCTGGCGTGGGGGCTGCCGCGGCTCATGCCGCCCGGGTTCCTGCGCCTCGGCCAGGGTCTGCCGGCGGTGATGATGACGCGCGCCCTGGTCGCGGGATCGTTCTTCGGCGCCGAGGCGTTCATCCCACTGATGCTGGTCGAGTTGCACGGCCAGAGCCTCACCCGGGCCGGGCTGATGCTGACGGTCGGCTCGGTCGGCTGGTTCGTCGGGTCCTGGCTGCAGTCGCGGCCCTGGTTCCACCTCGAGCGGCACCGGATGATCGTCTGGGGCGCGGTCTGCGTCGCCGCCGGCATCGCCGGCACCGCCCTCGTCGCCTGGTTGCCCGGGCTGTGGGTCGGCGTCGCGTGGCTCATCTGGCCGCTCTCCGGGCTGGGAATGGGCCTGATGACCGCCAGCACCGGCCTCGCGCAGATGACGTTCTCCACCTCCGCCCAGCAGGGCCGAAACGCCTCCGCGCTGACGTCAGGGGAGTCGCTGGGCAATTCCGTGATCACCGGCCTGGCCGGCACCATCTTCGCCGCGCTCCACTTCACCGCCGGGCCGGTCGTGGGGTTCGGAGCGCCGCTCACCGCGATGATCGGTGTCGCCTGCCTCGGGATCGTCGCGGCCGCCCGGATCGGGCCGGTCCGACCGAGAGCCCTCAGTTGAGGGGCGGGCCCGTCCCACGCCGGTGAATCTGTCCCACCCACTGCCTACGATGGGCCCGATGACCGAGCCCGACCTGTTCTCCACTTCATCGCCCGACGGCGTGCCCGACCTGCACGCCAAGGGCCTCTCGCCGGCCTATCCGGCGAAGGCGGCATGGGGCACGGTGAAGACCCTGCGGGCCTGGCAGGCCGCGGCGCTGGCGCGCTATCGGGAGACGAACCCGAAGGATTTCCTCACCGTCGCCACGCCGGGCGCCGGCAAGACGTCGTTCGCGCTCACCCTGGCCGCCGACCTGCTCCAGCGCCGGGTCGTGCAACGCATCATCGTGGTCGCCCCCACCGAACACCTCAAGACGCAGTGGGCGGATGCCGCCCACCGCGCCGGCATCCACATCGACCCCGACTTCGGGGTGAAGCAGGGAAAGACATCGAAGGCCTTCGACGGGTTCGCGCTCACCTATGCCGGGGTCGCGATGAACCCGCTCGCCCTGCGCATCCGCGTCGAGCAGCAGTCGACCCTGGTGATCCTCGACGAGATCCACCACGCCGGCGATGCGCTGGCCTGGGGCGATGCCGTGCGGGAGGCGTTCGATCCGGCCAAGCGGCGCCTGGCGCTGACCGGCACGCCGTTTAGGTCCGACACCAACCCGATCCCGTTCGTCCGCTATGCCCCCGACGGGGCCGGTGGGCTGCGCTCGGCCGCGGACTTCTCCTATGGCTATGGCGAGGCGCTCGCCGACGGGATCGTGCGCCCGGTGCTGTTCTTGTCCTATTCGGGAGACATGCACTGGCGGACCCGGGCCGGCGACGAGGTCGCCGCGCGGTTGGGCACGCCGCTGACCCGCGACGTCGAATCCCAGGCGCTGCGCACCGCACTCGACCCCAACGGTGCGTGGATCCCGGCCGTGCTCAAGGCCGCGGATACGCGGCTCACCGAAGTCCGCCGCCACGTCCCCGATGCCGGCGGGCTGGTCATCGCCTCGGATCAGGAGAAGGCGCGGGCGTATGCACGGATCCTCCACCAGCTCACCCACCACCGGCCGGTGGTCGTGCTCTCCGACGAGCCCGGGTCGAGTGAGAAGATCTCGAAGTTCAGCGAGTCCGATCAGCGCTGGATGGTGGCGGTCCGGATGGTCTCCGAGGGCGTGGATGTGCCGCGGCTCGCGGTGGGGGTGTATGCGACGACGACCCTCACGCCGCTGTTCTTCGCCCAGGCGGTCGGGCGGTTCGTGCGGGCCCGGGCCAAGGGGGAGACCGCGTCGGTGTTCGTCCCGAGCGTGTCCCGGCTGCTCACCTATGCCTCGGAGATGGAGGCCCAGCGCGATCACGTGCTGAAGATCTCCGGCGGGGTCGACAGCGAGGAGGACCTGCTGCTCGCCGAGGCCCAGCGCGAGGAGCAGGCCTCGGGCGAGCTGGTCGAGGAGCAGGGGGAGTTCACCGCGCTCGCCAGCGAGGCCGACTTCGACAAGGTCGTGTTCGACGGCGGCGAGTTCGGGCTGCAGGCGATGGCGGGTTCGGTCGAGGAGCAGGACTATCTCGGCCTGCCCGGACTGTTGGAGCCCGATCAGGTGAAGGATCTGCTGCGCCGGCGCCAGGCCGAGCATCTGGATCGTTCGGCGACCGATGGGCGTGCGGCCGAGCGCGCCGTCGCCCAGGCGACCCACCAGCGGCTGCGGGAGCTGCGCAAGGAGCTCAACGGTCTCGTCGGTGCCTGGCACCACCGCACCGCGTTGCCCCACGGGGTGATCCACAACCAGCTCCGCGAGGAGACGGGCGGGCCGCCCACGGCTGCGGCCGATGCGGATCAGTTGCAGCGGCGCATCGATCTGATCCGGCGTTGGGCGGTCAGCCGCAAGACCTGAGGCGGCTCGGCCCGGAGGGTCAGCGCAGCAGGGACAGGGTCAGGAACATCGTCCCGAGGAACACCAGCACACCCACCAGCCCGACCAGGACCCAGAGTTGCCAGGCCGGCCGGGCGGGAGCCTCGAGGGCATCGTTCGGCAACGGCTGCCCGGGGGGCGAGAG
>JAUNRO010000048.1:0-5713 GCA_030544185.1 Propionibacteriaceae bacterium
GGTGGGGGCACGACGCCGATGAGAGGGCGATTTTACTCGGGGATGCTCACGACCCGGTGCCGGTCACTGGTTGCCCCGGTCCGTGCCGCGCGGGATCAGCGATCGGCCGGCCTGCGCCGTCGGTCCTCTTCGGGGTCGGGCGCCAGCGCAGAGATGAGCATCAGGACGAGCACCGCCGCAAACGGCCAGACCAACAGGGCGGCGGGGCCCCGGACGGTGAGTTCGATCTCGAGAATGGCCCCGGGCGAGGCGGTGGCCAGTCGCGGCTCGAACGGTCCCGGGCCGAGCCACCAACCCACCTGCCAGCACAGCAATCCCATGACGGTGGCGCCGACCATCGCCAGCGGAACGACCCGCCAGCCGAGCCCGGCGAACCACCACCACGCGACCACACCGCACAGCGCCCCAAGAGCGAGCCCGATCAGGACGAACCAGGCGTCCCCCGCCACGAATCCGGCGAGCCCGCGCTCCGACGTCGTGGCAAACCCGTCCGCGTTGACCTGATAGGTGGGGACCGGCGCGATCGAGGCCCACAGCCCGCCGGCCAGACAGCCGACCACGGCGATCCCCGCGATGAAAATTGCGAGCCAGCGGACCAGCGGCGTCCGGACCGGACGTGGCTTCGGGCCGGACCCCTGACCCATGGGCAGCTTTCCGGTCGTGACCGAATCCCCCCAGTGCTGGACGCTCGGGGGGCCCGGGATGTTGAGGTCGTCGTCGGGCAACCGCTCTGTCATGGGCACAGCGGGGGTATCCCAACGGTTCACGTGTTCAGGCATGACGGTCCCAATAATGCCTTGAGATCGGCCATCAGTGGAGGGGATGGGGTCACCCTCAATTTCTGATCGATGCGCCACAGTGTGCTCTTCTGATTCGTCTGGAGCCGCAGATGGACCTCCGTCATCCCTGGGTGGGAGCGGAGCACCTGCCGCAGTTCGGCCACTACCGGTGCCGTGCACCGGGTTGCAGGCAATGAAATCACGACCGGCCGGCCGGGACCACGATCCACATCCGGCAGGGTCACCTCATTGGCCTGCATCGTGACCGAATCCTCCCGCGCGCGCACCTTCCCGCGAATCCGCACCACGGTGTCGGTCGCCAGCATCGTCGAGACCAGCGCATAGGCCTGCGGAAACAGGACCACCTCGATCCCGGCCTCGAGATCCTCGACGGCGAGGATCGCCATATAGTCGCCGTTCTTGGTGGTCTTGCGCACGATCTGGGTGATCATCCCCGCGATCGCCACCGTCGTGTCACGGGGCCCGTCCTCGGCAACGAGGGCCCCGATCGAGATATCGCGTTCGGAGGCCAGGATGTGTTCCAGGCCGTGCAACGGGTGATCCGAAACATAGAGCCCCAGCATTTCCCGCTCGAACGCAAGCTTGGTCTGCTTGTCCCAATCCGGCAGGTCCGGGACGACCTGCGTCAGCACCGACGACGTCTCGTCCCCAGCGCCGAAAGCACCGAACAGGTCGTCCTGGCCGTTGGCCTCGTTGCGTTTGATGTCGATGACCTGATCGACGGCGTTCTCGAAGATCTCCATCAGGGCACGGCGCGGATGATCGAGGGAGTCGAAGGCCCCGGCCTTGACGAGCGACTCGATCAGTCGTTTGTTGCACGCCTGCAACGGCACCTTGTCGAGGAAGTCGAAGAAGCTCGTGGCCTTGCCCTGCGCCTCCCGCTCGGCGAGCATCAGCTCCACCACGGCCGCGCCGACGTTGCGCACCGCCGACAGGCCGAACCTGATGTCGGAGCCGACCGGGGTGAAGTTCAGCGCCGACTCGTTGACATCGGGCGGCAACACCTTGATGCCCATCCGGCGGCACTCGCCCAGATAGATGGCCATCTTGTCCTTGTCATCCTTGACCGATGTGAGCAGCGCGGCCATATATTCGGTCGGATAGTTCGCCTTGAGATGGGCGGTCCAATAGGAGACAAGACCATACGCCGCAGTGTGCGCCTTGTTGAACGCATAGTCCGAGAACGGGACGAGCACGCCCCACAGCGCGGCGATCGAAGCGGGGTTGAAGCCGTTGGCCTTCATGCCGGCCTCGAAGTTCACATATTCGGCGTCCAGGACCTCGCGCTTCTTCTTGCCCATCGCGCGGCGCAGCAGGTCGGCGTTGCCGAGGGTATAGCCCGCCAACTGCTGCGCGATCGCCATCACCTGTTCCTGATAGATGACCAGGCCATAGGTGGTCCCGAGGATCGGGTCGAGCGC
Source organism: Propionibacteriaceae bacterium (assembly GCA_030544185.1). The sequence continues at coordinate 2,222 of JAUNRO010000048.1, forward strand.
CTCGACCATCTCCGGCTGCAGCTTGCCCTTCAGCTGGGGATCGAGGGGGATCAGCTCCTGCTTGCCATTCTTGCGCAACGCGAAATTGGTGTGGGCGTTCACACCCATCGGTCCGGGCCGATAGAGCGCGAGCGCGGCGGAAATATCTTCGAAGTTGTCCGGCTGCATGAGCCGCAGCAAGCTGCGCATGCCGCCGCCATCGAGTTGGAACACCCCGAGCGTGTCACCCCGGCCGAGCAGCGCATAGGTCGCCGGGTCGGACATGTCCTTGCTGAGCGCCTCGAGATCGATGTCGAGGTCGCGGTTGAGCTTCACGTTCGCCAGGGCGTCGTCGAGGATCGTGAGGTTGCGCAGGCCCAGGAAGTCCATCTTGACCAAGCCGAGGTTCTCGCAGGTCGGATAGTCGAACTGAGTGATGATCGCCCCGTCGGACTCCCGCTTCATCACCGGGATGATGTCCTCCAGGGGCTCCGAGGACATGATCACCCCCGCGGCATGCACGCCCCACTGCCGCTTCAGCCCCTCGATGCCGATGCCGGTGTCGACGACCTCCTTGATCTCCGGATCGGAGTCATAGAGCTCGCGGAATTCCTGGCCTTCGGTGAAGCGCTTGTGCTCGGGGTTGAACAGGTCCTTGAGCGGAACGTCCTTGCCCATCACCGCGGGCGGCATCGCCTTGGTGATCTTCTCCCCCATCGAGAACGGCTTGCCCAGCAGCCGCGCGGAATCCTTGACCGCCTGCTTCGCCTTGATCGTGCCGTAGGTGACGATCTGGCAGACCCGGTCGTCACCGTATTTCTCGGTCACATAGTGGATGACTTCCCCGCGCCGGCGCTCGTCGAAGTCGATGTCGAAGTCCGGCATGGACTTGCGCTCGGGATTGAGGAACCGCTCGAAAATCAGGCCGTGCGGGATCGGGTCGAGATCGGTGATCTGCATGGCGTACGCACACATCGACCCCGCACCGGACCCGCGCCCCGGCCCGACCCGGATGCCCTGGGACTTCGCCCACCGGATGAAGTCCGAGACCACGAGGAAATATCCGGCGTACCCCTTCGCGGTGATCACCTCGATCTCGAACTCCGCCTGCTTGGTCGCATAGTCCGGGACATTGCCGTCGAAGCGATCCAGCAGGCCCGTGCGGACCTCCTCGACGAACCAGGTCTCCTCCGTGTGCCCGGGCGGGCAGGGGAACTTGGGCATATAGCGCCCCTCCCCCTCGGTGAACGAGATCTCGCAGCGCTCGGCGATCTCAAGGGTGCTGTTGCAGGCCTCCGGCAGCTCAGCGAACAACTGGCGCATCTCCGCGGCCGACTTCAGGTAATAGCCGTTGCCGTCGAACTTGAATCGTCCCGGCTGGTGCTTGTGGGCGCCGGCGGAGACGCACAGGAGGTTGTCGTGGGCGTCCGCATCGTCGGGATTGACATAGTGCGAGTCGTTGGTCGCCACGAGCGGCAGCTGGAGGTCCTTCGCCAGCCGCAGCAGATCGTGGCGCACGCGGGTCTCGATCTCGAGCCCGTGATCCATCAGCTCGCAATAGAAGTTGCCGGCGCCGAAGATGTCGCGGAACTCGGCGGCCGCCTGGACCGCCTCTGGATATTTCCCGAGCCGCAGGTAGGTCTGGATCTCCCCCGAGGGACAACCGGTCGTCGCGATCAGGCCGCTGCCCAGCTGGCTCAGCAGTTCCCGGTCGGCCCTGGGCTTGTAGAAGAAGCCTTCCTTCGACGAGCGCGAGCTCAGCCGGAACAGGTTGTGCATGGCGGTGTTGTCGGGCGCCCACATCGTCATGTGGGTATACGCCCCCTTGGCGGCCACGTCGTCGCCCGTGCCGTCACCGAATTGCACCCGCTTGCGTTCGCCCCGCTTGCCGTGACCGGGCACCAGATAGGCCTCGAGCCCGATGATCGGCTTCACCCCGGTCCCCCGGGACTGCTTGAAGAACTCGTAGGCACCGAAGAGGTTGCCGTGGTCGGTCACCGCGATCGCGGGCATGCCCATCTCGGCGGCCCTGGTGAACATGTCGGGGACCCGCGCCGCACCGTCCAGCATCGAGAATTCCGAATGCACGTGGAGATGAACGAAGGTGTCCTTCTCGTACATCGGTCTGCGGCCCTCCTGAACCCGTCGCCCATCGAAGCCCCCACACTAGACCCACCCACCGACAACGCCACACCTGAAACGCTTCCCGTTCCCGTGCGGAGCGCTCGGCCGTGGCGGGGTCAGCCAGCCGCCGGCGTACGCCCCGAACGGCGCGCCGTCAGTCGCGCCAGATCTCGCGGCCGTCCTTGTTGAGGGCGCGCAGACCCCGTGGGGATTCCGGTGCTTCGTTGCTGGGCAGGACACCGAGCCACAGATCCCGGTTGCCCGGCGCGGCGACCGACCGCAGGTGCACCCAGGCAGCGCGCTGCTCGACCTGGAGGACGGCAGTTTCAGGGCCGCTGTCGGCCAGCACGACGAGCCACTGCTCGCCCCGGTCGTCGGTGATTCGCTGCACCCGCTCACCCCGCGCGGCACAGCCGACCTCGCGGTGGTCGCTGCTGCCCACCAGGCACCAGCGGTCCGGCTTCAGGTCCAGGACGCGGCCGGGGATGATGTCGCTGTTGGAGTCCATGACCGTCGGCGCGGCTTCGGCGGCGGGCGCGACAGTCTCGGTGGCACCGGCCGAGGCGGGATCGCGCACGGTCTCGGTGGCGGAGCGCCCGACCATATAGACCCCGACGCTGCCGACCAGCGTCAGCGCCGCGGCGGCGACACCGATCCGGGCCAGCCCGAGGGCGCGGCGGCGCCGGGCGTTCGCGGCGATCGCCTGAGCGTCCATTGGTTGCGGCAGACCTTCACGCAGGGCGGCGCGCAACCGGTCCTCCGTCATCATCGCTCCTCCCGGACGTTGTCGGACAGTTCCCGCAGCCTGCGCAGGGCGCGGTGGCAGGCGCTCTTCACCGTGCCCACCTTGATGCCCAGCTCAGCAGCGGTGTCCTCCTCGGACAGGTCCTCCAGATAGCGGAGGACGACCACGGCACGTTCCCGCGGCGTCAGCTCGGCCAAGGCCCGGCGCAGGGCGATGCGGTCGATCACCTGCGCCAGGTCGTCGGACCCGACGTGGCGTGACTTGAGGGAGGCCCACGCCTCCGTGCCGTCGCCGGCGAGGATGGTGGGGCTCTCGCGCCAGGGCTGGCGGCGCAGCCGGTCGTTGTTGAGGTTGATCAGCATCCGGCGCACATAGGCATAGGGCTCCGCGGCCTTCGAGACGCGGTTCCACTTCAGATAGACCTTCTCGAGCACCGACTGGGTCAGGTCCTCCGCGGCCTGCTGATCCCCGCAGAGATGCCGAGCCAACAGGAGCAGGCGCGCCGACCGTTCGGCCACGAACAAGGCGAACTCCTCGTCGCGCTGGCCCCTGGACATCGACGTCGTGCTTCCTTCCGCTCCACTCGCTCACACCACAGAACACGCTGCGAGGGCGTCGGCAGGTTCCGCGTGAGGAACCTTCCA
>JAUNRO010000048.1:5723-13230 GCA_030544185.1 Propionibacteriaceae bacterium
CCATGTGCGTACTTGAGCTGTTTCTGTCGATCCGCCAGCGCGTCGCGCACGAATCGGTGGGGCACCGCGACCGGCCCGCTGGCAGCACCGGCAAACCGCCCGTGGGCGACACGCAAAACGTGTCGCAGAGATGCCTCAAACGACACCTCTGCGACACATTGCGGACATCGCCTGCTCAGACCACCAGCGGCCGCTCGGTGGGCAGGATCGGCTTGGGCAGTTTGGTGTCCCCGGAGAGATACCAGTCGACGCCGGCCGCGCAGGATCGGCCCTCCGCGATCGCCCACACGATCAGCGACTGGCCGCGGCCGGCGTCGCCACAGACGAAGACGCTGGGCTTCGAGGTCTCATAGTGCTCATTGCGCGCGATATTGCCGCGCTCGTCGAGTTCCAGCTCGAACTGCTCGACGATTCCGGAGGTCTGCGGACCCGTGAAGCCCATGGCCAGCAGCACCAGCTGGGCGGGGATCTCGCGCGCGGCTCCCTCGACCGGGGTGAAACGCCCGTCCACCAGCTCCACCTCGGTGAGCTTCAGCCCCGCCACCGCCCCGTTGCCGTCGTCGACGAACTCCGTGGTGGACACCGCATAGACGCGGTCGCCGCCCTCCTCGTGGGCAGAGCTCACGCGATAGATCATCGGATAGGTCGGCCACGGCTGGTTGTCCGGGCGGAGCTCGGTGGGCCGGGGCAGGATCTCGAGCTGGGTGATCGAGCGTGCCCCCTGGCGGATCGAGGTGCCGAGGCAGTCCGCGCCGGTGTCGCCACCACCGATGATCACCACGTCCTTGTCGGTGGCGAGGATCTGGCCCTCGACCTCCTGGCCGAGGGCGACCCGGTTGGCCTGCGGCAGGAACTCCATGGCCTGGTGGATGCCGCTGAGCTCCCGGCCGGGGATCGGCAGGTCCCGGGGCACCGTGGCGCCGATCGCCAGCACGACTGCGTCATAGCGATCGAGCAGTTCGTCGGCGGTGATGTCTTGTCCGACATTGACCCCGTTGCGGAAGATCGTGCCCTCGTTGCGCATCTGGCGGAGCCGGCGGTCGAGGACCGCCTTCTCCATCTTGAACTCGGGGATGCCATATCGGAGCAGCCCGCCGGGAGCATCGTCACGTTCATAGACCGCGACCGTGTGTCCCTCCCGCGTCAGCTGCTGGGCGGCCGCCAGCCCGGCCGGGCCGGAGCCGATCACAGCGACGGTCTTGTTGGTGTGCCACTGCGGAAGCTCGGCCTTCACGGCCCGGTTGTCCCAGCCGCGGTCGATGATCGCGACCTCGACGTTCTTGATCGTCACCGGGTCCTGCGAGATCCCCACCACGCAGGCGGTCTCGCAGGGCGCCGGGCACAGCCGGCCGGTGAACTCGGGGAAGTTGTTCGTGGCGTGCAGGCGGTCCAGCGCATCGTTCCAGTCGTTGCGATAGACCAGATCGTTCCATTCCGGGATCAGGTTGCCCAGCGGGCAGCCGGAGTGACAGAACGGGATGCCGCAGTCCATGCAGCGGCTCGCCTGCTCGGCGATGATCGGCAGCAAGGCCTTGCCCGGTCCCTCGGGATAGACCTCCTGCCAGTCGTTGATGCGCTCGTCGACCGGACGGCGCTCGGCGACCTTGCGGCCGTGCTTCAGAAATCCTCGCGGATCAGCCATGGCTCGGTTCCTTGCTCTCGTTGGTCCGGTGTTTCAGGCGGTGACCGCCGCCATCATGCGGCGGTTGGTCTCATCGGCATCGAGGCCCTCGGCCTGCGCGGCTTCGCGCGCGGCGATGACCTTGGCGTACTCCCTCGGGAGCACCTTGGTGAACGTCCCCGCGATATCGCCGGCGAGCAGCTCCGCGGCGAGCGTGGAGCCCGTCTCGCGCTCATAGCGGGTGAGCAGGTCGGTGATCACGGCCACATCGGCCTCGCCGAGGTCGACGATGTCGACCATCTCGGTGTTGAGGTCCTCCGGGCGCAGGTCGCGGACATAAGCGACGCCCCCGGACATGCCGGCCGCGAAATTGCGACCGGTGCCGCCGAGGATCAGCACGAGCCCACCGGTCATGTATTCGCACCCGTGGTCGCCCACGCCCTCCACCACCGCGGTGACACCGGAGTTGCGGACGCAGAACCGCTCGCCGACCAGCCCGCGCAGGAAGATCTCGCCGGAGGTGGCGCCGTAGCCGATCACGTTGCCGGCGATGATCTGCTCCCGTGGGGCGAACTGCACCCCCTCGGGGGTGGTGATCACCAGCCGCCCACCGGACAGGCCCTTGCCGACGTAGTCGTTCGAGTCCCCGATCAGCCGCAAGGTCACCCCGCGCGGCACGAACGCGCCGAAGCTCTGCCCGGCCGAGCCTCGCAGGGTGATGTCGATGGTGTCGTCGTCGAAGCCGCGACCCGAGGTGGCCCTCGTCACCTCGTGGCCGAGGATGGTGCCCACGGTGCGGTGGATATTGCGTACGCCCACCTCGGCCTGCACGCGCTCACCGCGCTCCAGCGCCGGCCCCGCGAGTGGGATCAGCTCCGTCCGATCGAGCGACGCGTCGAGCCCGTGGTCCTGGGCGATCGTGTTGTGCAACGGCGAGGTCAGCGCGAACCCACCGCTCGCGCGGTGCAGCACGGGGCCGAGATCGAGGCCCTGGGCCTTCCAGTACGCCTCAGCGGCGCGGGTCTGGAGCATGTCGACCCGGCCGATGGCTTCCTCAAGCGTCCGGAAGCCCAGCTCGGCGAGGTGTTCACGAACCTCCTCGGCGATGTATTCGAAGAAGTTCACCACGAACTCCGGCTTGCCGGTGTAGCGCTCGCGCAGCACCGGGTTCTGCGTTGCGACGCCCACGGGGCAGGTGTCGAGGTGGCACACGCGCATCATCACGCAGCCGGAGACGACCAGCGGTGCGGTCGCGAAGCCGAACTCCTCCGCGCCCAGCAGGGCACCGATGATGACGTCACGGCCGGTCTTGAGCTGGCCGTCGACCTGGACCACGATGCGGTCGCGCAGCCCGTTGATCAGCAGCGTCTGCTGGGCCTCAGCGAGACCGAGCTCCCACGGGCCGCCCGCGTGCTTGAGCGAGGTCAGCGGGGCCGCACCGGTGCCGCCGTCGTGACCCGAGATGAGCACGACGTCGGCTTTGGCCTTCGACACCCCGGCCGCCACCGTGCCGACGCCGACCTCGGCGACCAGCTTGACGTGAATGCGCGCCGCGGGGTTGGCGCACTTCAGGTCGTGGATGAGCTGCTTGAGGTCCTCGATCGAATAGATGTCGTGGTGTGGCGGCGGGGAGATGAGCCCGACCCCGGGCGTGCTGTGCCGGGTCTTCGCCACCCACGGATAGACCTTGTTGCCGGGCAACTGGCCACCCTCGCCGGGCTTGGCGCCCTGCGCCATCTTGATCTGGATGTCGTCGGCGTTGGTGAGGTAGTCCGAGGTCACCCCGAACCGGCCCGAGGCGACCTGCTTGATCGCCGAGCGGCGCCGCGGGTCATAGAGCCGGTCAGGGTCCTCGCCGCCCTCGCCGGTGTTGGACTTCCCACCCAGCATGTTCATGGCGATCGCGAGGGTCTCGTGGGCCTCCTGGCTGATCGAGCCATAGGACATCGCGCCGGTGGAGAACCGCTTGACGATCTCCGAGACCGGCTCGACCTCCTCGATCGGGATCGGCGTGCGATCGTGGGCGAACTCGAGCAGCCCGCGCAGGGTCATCAGCCGCTTCGACTGGTCATCGACATGCGCGGTGTATTTCTTGAAGATGTCATAACGGCCCGCCCGGGTGGCGTGCTGGAGCCGGAACACGGTCTCGGGGTCAAACAGATGCGGCTCGCCCTCGCGCCGCCACTGGTATTCCCCGCCCACCTCGAGCTCGCGGTGCGGCAGCGGGATGCCGTCGGCGGGATAGGCGGTCAGGTGCCGGCGCCGGATCTCCTCGGCGATCTCGTCGAGCCCGAGGCCGCCGAGCTTGGCGGGAGTGCCGGTGAAGTACTGGTCGATGACCTCGTCCGACAGGCCCAGGCTCTCGAAGATCTGCGCCCCGGTATAGGAGGCGACCGTGGACACCCCCATCTTCGACATCACCTTCAGCACACCTTTGCCGAGGGCCTTCTTCACGTTCTGGACCGCGAGCTCGGGGTCGACGATGACGAAGACCTCCTCGCGGGCCATGTCCTCAGCGCTCTCGAACACCAGATAGGGGTTGACCGCGGAGGCGCCATAGCCGAGCAGCGTGGCGACGTGATGCACCTCGCGGACGTCACCGGCCTCGACGACGAGCGCCGAGCGGGTGCGCGCCTTCTGTCGCACCAGGTGATGGTGGACGGCGGCGGTCAGCAGCAGCGACGGGATCGGCGCGAACTCCGCGTTGGAGTGGCGGTCGGACAGGATGACCGTCCGGGCGCCGCCGAGGATGGCCTGGTGCACCTCCTTGCAGATCCGGTCCAGCGCGTGGCGCAGCCCCATGCCGCCGTCCTCGACGCGATAGAGGCCGCGGACGGTGTGCGGGGCGAAACCGGGCATATCGCCCCGGCGGTTGAGGGTGACGAGCTTGGCGAACTCGTCGTTGTCCAGCACCGGGAACGGGATCACGATCTGGCGGCAGGATGCGGGCCCGGGTGCCAGCAGGTTCTCCTCCTGGCCGATGGTGCCGGCCAGCGAGGTGACGAGCTCCTCACGGATCGCATCGAGTGGCGGGTTGGTGACCTGGGCGAACAGCTGGGCGAAATAGTCGAACAGCAGCCGCGGCCGTTCGCTGATCGCAGCGATCGGCGAGTCGGTGCCCATGGAGCCGATCGGCTCGGCGCCGCTCGTGGCCATCGGGCCGATGACCAGCCGCAACTCCTCCTCGGTATAGCCGAAGACCTGCTGGCGCCTGGTCACCGAGCTGTGGCCGTGAACGGTGTGCTCGCGCTCGGGGAGATCCTCGAGGTTGATCAGTCCACCGGCGAGCCATTCGCCATAGGGCTGCTCGGCGGCGAGTGCGTCCTTGATCTCGTCGTTGGGGATCACCCGGTGCTGGCCGAGATCGGCCAGGAACATCTGGCCAGGCTGCATCCGGCCCTTCTCAATGACGGTGGCGGGATCGATGGCGGGCAGCACCCCGGCCTCGGAGGCCATCACCACGAGCCCGTCATCGGTGATCCAATAGCGTCCCGGGCGCAGGCCGTTGCGGTCCAGCACTGCGCCGATCACGGTGCCGTCGGTGAAGCACACGCTCGCGGGGCCGTCCCAGGGCTCCATCAGGCAGGAGTGGAAGCGATAGAACTCCCGGCGCTTCGGGTCCATCGACGGGTTGTTCTCCCATGCCTCCGGGATCATCATCAGCACCGCGTGCGGCAGCGACCGCCCGCCGAGGTGGAGCAACTCGAGCACCTCGTCGAAGGAGGCGGAGTCGGACTGCTCGGGGTTGCAGATCGGGAACAACCGCTCGAGATTGCCCGGGATCAGCTCGGAGGCCAGCAGCTCCTCACGGGCACGCATCCAGTTGCGGTTGCCCTTGACCGTGTTGATCTCACCGTTGTGGGCGATCATCCGGAACGGATGGGCGAGTTCCCACGCCGGGAAGGTGTTGGTCGAGAACCGCGAGTGCACCAAGGCCAGCGCGCTCGCCATGCGCGCGTCGTGCAGGTCCGGGAAGACCGCCTCGAGCTGATCGGTCGTGAGCATGCCCTTATAGACCAGGGTCCGCGCCGACAGCGACGGAAAATAGACGCCCAGCTCGTGTTCGGCGCGCCGCCGCAGGCCATAGGTGAGGCGGTCGAGGTCGATCCCGGTCTGCCCGTCCTCACCCGCGACGACGAGGTGGGCGAAGTGGGGCATGATCTCCCGCGAGACGTGGCTCAGGGTGGTCGGGTCGACGGGGATATCGCGCCAGCCGATTACGCGCAGATTCTCGCTGGTGGCGATCTTCTCCAGCACCTCGATCGCGCGCATCCGCTCGGCTTCGTCGGCGGGCAGGAAGGCCGCGCCCACGGCGTACGCCCCAGCGGGCGGAAGCTCGAAATTGCAGACCGCGCGCAGGAAGGCGTCGGGGACCTGGATCAGGATGCCCGCACCGTCACCGGCCGCGGTGTCGGCACCGGTGGCACCGCGGTGGTCGAGGTTGCGCAGCGCCTCGAGTCCCTTGGCCACGATGTCTGGATCGGGGACTCCACTCAGGTGGGCGACGAACGCCACACCGCACGCGTCGTGCTCGAAGACCGGATCATAGAGGCCTTCGGCGGGACGGTGCAGCGGGCGGACCGGGGTCTCCTTGGTCATGTGCTCTCCTGGTGTGATGCGCCGGGACGGCACGGGCAGCCGGAGAGTGCTCACCGAAATCGAGAACGGTCCCGATGCGCGCGGGACGACGTCGACCCCTCCACGGCGGGAAAACGCTGTCGGCCGTCCCGGTCGGGACCCGCCCTAGTCCGGTCGCTGTGACGACCTTTCGAGGGGCACAGCCCCATCCGATCCGCCCGGACCTGCGTTCTGATCCCGAGCCGGCCGCACCCGCTCGGCGAGCACGGCGCGTCGATAGTAGTAGAGACCGACCGCCGCCGCAGCAGCACAGGCGAGAGAAATTGCGAACATGGCCTGCCATTGGCCCTGCTCCTCATCGAGGATCAGGAAAAACCCCAAGCCATAGACCAGTCGGAAGGCGACGGCGGACACCCAATGCCCGTAATTCATCTTTCGGTGAAAAATGACGAACATCACAGATACTGAGATCGTCATCACGAAGTGGGCCCCGAGGAACAACACCAGCCCCACCAGCGCGCCCGTGCGGTCGAAGCGCTGCAGGGCCGCCTGCCAGGCCGGCCAGGCCCACAGGCCCCAGATCACCCCGACGATGACGCCGGTCACCACCACCCCCTGACCACGCCGGATCGTCGGCTCCAGCACGGTGCGGAACCCGAACTCCTGCATGACCAGCCCGATGAGCATCGCGAGAGCGACGAAAGCCACGATCGTCGCCGAGTCACCGGGCATCGCGAGCGGATGCGGGACATCCGGCAGGTCGATGGGTTTCATGCGCCAGCGGAAGAAGGAATAGAACTGCACACAGGTCAACACGATCGCGAGAGCGACCGCGATCATGAGGACGGTGCGGCGGATCACCTGCGAGTTGAACCCCAGACCCGGCACCCAGCGGGCGCCCAAGCGCAGCGGCTTGTTCAGTGCCAACACTGCGAGGCCACCGGCGAGCGGCCCGAACGAGCCCAGGTCGAAAACCCAATAGGCGATGGCAAAGTGGACGTGCAACCAGAAGCCGACCGCGGAGACCACAGCGGTGACCACCACGAAGATGGCCACGGACAACCACAACCGCTGCGTCAACGCACTCCCCCATCACTGCGACCTACCGTCTGAGCGGCCCCACCATCTTGGCCCATCGGGGCCGCAGTTGTCGCGCTCGGCACTCCGCACCGGCACGTGGGCTGCGATACCCCGCATCATGACGAGGGTCCACCGCGCAGCACGACGACCCCCTCGCTACCCGAACCCAGCGCCCACGAGCCACGCCAGCGCCCACCCCGCAGCACGACGACCACCTCGCTACCCGAA
>JAUNRO010000049.1:0-2298 GCA_030544185.1 Propionibacteriaceae bacterium
TTGGAATCACACGCATCTACTTTGGCCCGCTCAGCGGGTTGGAATCACACGCATCGTGGGTGGGCGTGCTGGGGCCCAAGGCTGTGGCGGCGCCCCGGAGCGGGCACAACTTACTTAGGTGGTGTTACCGCGCAGAATCCCCGTCCAGTGTCCCCACGCAGGAACGTTTGCCCTTGTCGGCGGCGCTCTCGATCGCACTGGACGTGGATTCTGCGCCGGTGGTCGAACTCTCCGGGCCGTTCCTGGGTCGTCGCGCAAGCCGCCATCGGCCCGGCTCGCCGGTCCCGCACGAGGATCAGCCGGTGGGGGCTTCTGTCTCGGTCCCGGACACTAGGATCAGCCGGTGTGACCCTCCGTCCCGGCCCCACCCAGGTGATGGGCATTCTGAACGTCACGCCGGACTCGTTCTCCGATGGCGGTGACTGGTTCGACCACGACCGGGCGATCGACCATGGCCGCAGGCTTGTCGCCGAGGGCGCTGACATGATCGACATCGGTGGCGAATCGACCCGTCCAGGCATCATTCGCACCGATTCCGCGGAGGAACTGCGCCGGATCCTTCCCGTCGTCCGCGCCTTGGCCGCGGAGGGCATAGTGATCTCGGTGGACACGATGCGCGCCGAGGTCGCTCGCGCCACGGTGGAAGCCGGCGCGGCGATCGTCAACGATGTCTCGGGGGGCTTGGCCGATCCGGACATGTTGCCTACGGTCGCCGCACTCGAAGTCGCCTATGTCGCCATGCACTGGCGGGCCCATTCCGCCCACATGCAGGATCTCGCCCACTATGACGACGTCGTCGGCGATGTCCGCACCGAGTTGGCCGCCCGCGCCGAGGCGGCCCTCGCCGCCGGCATTCACGCCAATCGCCTGATCCTCGACCCTGGGATCGGCTTCGCCAAGACCGCCGCCCACAATTGGGCGCTGCTGAACCGGCTCGACGTTCTCGCCGGCCTGGGCTTCCCGTTGTTGATCGGGGTCTCCCGCAAGACGTTCCTGGGGGATCTGCTCGCCGTCGATGGCGAGCCGCGGCCCCCCAAGGAACGCGACGACGCGAGTGCCGCGATCACTGCCATCCTTGCCGGGCAACGAATCTGGGCCGTGCGCACCCATTCGGTCCGGCAACACCGCGATGCGATCACCGTCGCGAGTCGATTGGTCGACTCTTAGCGACTCTTCACCTGGCTGTTCCGGGCCTCGTCTCGCGATGCGGTCGGTGGAAGCTTCTCGGCTAGTGTGCAGAAAGCCGCAGCCGGCCGCTGGTCGGCCCGGGTGCAAGCGCGGGCCCAACCTGCGCCCAAGCGAAACGATGTTTAGCAACCAGCGGGCTCCTGCCCGTCTCATCGATAACAAGGTGCGATTGCAGCAAGCGGGGAGAGGAGACAAGGGTTGGACTGGCAGTCCGGAGATCAGATCACCCTGACGGGGATCCGTGCTTTCGGGCACCATGGCGTGCTCCCGCATGAGCGCACCCATGGTCAACAGTTCAGTGCCGATGTGACCCTCTTCCTTGACCTGGCCCCCGCGGCCTCCGACCGACTCGCCGACACGATCGACTACGGCCAGATCGCAGCGAGTGTGGCGGAGGACCTGTCCGGGCCCCCGTTGGACACCATCGAGGCACTCGCACACCGAATCGCCGATCGATGCACGCACGACGAGCGCGTACGCGCGGTGCGGGTCACCGTGCACAAGCCGATGGCCCCCGTGGCTGTCATCCTCGGCGACGTCTCGGTCACCATCACAAGGAGCATCAGATGACCCACCCCTTTGCGTTGGATGTGGACACCTTGAGCGGCATGAAGCCCCTCTCCACTGCTGTTTTCGCGATGGGTTCCAACCTGGGCGATCGACTGGAACAGCTGGACTCGGCGGTCGCATCCCTGCGGGCCACCCCGGATGTCATCATCGTCGACGTCTCCCCGGTCTATGAGACCGCCGCGGTCGGCGGCCCGGCAGGCAGCCCCGACTTCCTCAACATCGTGGTGGTCACCGAGACCACCCAGCCGCCGCGAGTGCTGCTGGAGCGCGCCCACGCGATCGAGGACGCCCACGGCCGGACCCGCGCGGAGGTCAACGGCCCCCGCACCCTCGATGTCGATCTGATCGTGGTGGGGCGCGCCGTGGTCGAAAGCGATCAGGTCCAGATCCCGCACCCCCGGGCCCACGAGCGCGCGTTCGTGCTTGCGCCCTGGGCGGACATCGACCGGGACGCCGAGATCCCCGGGCACGGCAAGGTCGCAGACCTGCTGGCTGAGGTCGACACCCGCGGGATCACGCGCCGAGACGATCTGGTTCTGG
>JAUNRO010000049.1:2308-13183 GCA_030544185.1 Propionibacteriaceae bacterium
AGTCCTGAACCTTGGCCCCAGCAGGCCACGGAACGCCGAGCCCCAACGACGCTGATCCCGACCCCGACAGCGGTCGGCTGGGCTTCACGCGGCCGCGTACGCTCGGGATCGCCGCCGCGGCCGGAGCTCTGCTGGGCGCGCTCGTGACCTTTCTCGCGGAGCAGCGTGCGGGCTATCCGCCGGTGCTGCCCTGGACCGGTCCGCTGGTGCTGGTGTTCGTCGCGGCCTTGCTGAGCGCGATGGCGTTCAGCACCTGGCGGCGCATCCAGGTGCGCAAGGAGCAGGTCGAGCCCCAGCGCGGCATCACGCTGCTCGCGCTCGCCAAGGCCTCCGCCATCGGCGGCGCCGCGATCGCCGCCGGCTATCTCGTGTTCGCGCTGATGGGCGCAGGCAATCTGGTGGCCGCCGGCCCGCAGCAGCGACTGATCCGTGGCCTCGTCGCCGCCGTGGCGGGAGCCGGAATCTGCGCCGCCGGATCATGGTTGGAGCGGGCGTGCCGGGTGCCCGATCCGCCCGAGGATGAGGACGATGAGCCGCTTCCGGGTTAGGAACCCCGAGCGTTAGGAAACTGTCAGATAACGGATGGGCGCGTCGCCTGCCGCGCGCAGGTTGGCCTTCCTTAGGATCGCTTCTGTGAGTACACAGCATGCTGGTCGTCGCACCACTACTTCCCCTTTGCGCCGTGCCACCCATCTGACGTTGGGTGCGGGTGCCGTCCTAGGCCTGGCTGCCGCATTCGGTCCCATCTGGATCGTCCGTGCCGGCATCGCCCTGGCCGTGATCGCGGGCGTCCTGGCCGTCCGCTTCGCGTGGCTCGAGTTGCGTGCGAACCGCCTCGAACACGGCGACCAGGTTCTCGGCCAGGCGCTGGCTCACAATGAGCAGCTGACCACCGAGCGCCAGCGCAACCTCGAGGTCGTTGAGGCGCTGCGCCAGGCCGGCGAGGGCGCCGACGAGCAGGTCGTCAAGCTCCAGATCCGCATCGGCCAGCTGCGCACCGAGCTGTCCTCGCTGCGAGGCGATCACGCGGCCCTCAAGGCGGATGTCATCGCCCGCGACCATCGGATCAAGCGCCTGACCGCTGACCTCGCCGCTCGCGAGAACGAGCTCCGCGAGGCCAAGGGGGTCGCCGAGGACGCGGAGGTCCTGTCGATGCCGCGCTATGCGAGCAAGGCTGACTGGGATGCGCTGCCCACCGCCGAGGACCTGTGGTCCGAGGGCAACCACCCGACCGTCGTCGATCTCCAGAAGCTCGCCTTCCCGAGCGAGGACCACGAGGAAATTCGCAAGCAGGCCTGATCGCCCGCCGCGACCACAGCTGACACGGCGCCCCTGTCCCAGTGACAGTGGGCGCCGTTGTGGTTGTCGCTACTTGTCCAGATCCCCGATCACATAGCCGACCGAGGCCAGCACCGTCTCCACATCATCGGCACGGGTGCCCGGCAGGAGTGCCTCCAGCGCCGCCACGTGGTGGAAGGACGGGCTTCGCAGCTTCATCCGCCAAGGCGTTTTCTGCCCGCGGGAGACGACATGGAAACCCGTACGCCCCAGCGGGCCCTCCACGAACGAATAGCTCTCGGCTTCCGGCAGCTTCACGATCTTCGGCAGCCGCACCTGCACGGGCCCGTCCGGCAGCTGCGTGCAGCACTCCCGGACGAGGTCCGCCGAGGTCACGCATTCGGCCGCCAGCAGTGCGAACCGGCTGCGGACATCTCCGTCGCCGTGAGCCTGGTGGCGCAGTCCCAGCTCCGCGTACGCCCCGGAGGCCCCGACCCGCGCGTCCAGCTCGATGCCGGCGGAGCGGGCCAGTGGTCCGCTGAGCCCGAACGCATCGACCAGCTCGGCAGTCACGCAGGCCAGGCCTTCACCGGGCAGGGGCAACCCGGCCAGGTCGCCCGCCAACGCGCTCAGCTCGTCCATGAGCGCGACCTCGGCGTCGAGCCAGTCGCGCCCGGGATCGCCGGCGATTCCGCCGATGCGCACGACCATCGGATGCACCCGGTTGCCCGTCAACAACGTGGTCTGGTGTCGCAGTCGCTCCCGAGCTGCCCGGATGCGCCGCCTAGCATCGCGATCGCCGCTCGTGATCCAACCGAGATATCCCAGATGGCTGAGAATCCGCGTATGTTCCGCCAGTAGCGTCCGGACCCACACCGCCCGCGGCGGTGGGGCGAGCCGCAGCAATTTCTCGAACGCTTCCGCCGCCGCGAGCTCGCCGAAGAACGGGGCCTGCCAGTCGTGGCGATCAGCCAAGTGGAGAATCTGGCGATAATCGCGGACCTCGAACAATTTCTCGACACCCCGGTGCATTGCACCCGGCGAGATCCGAGCGGTTGTGATCACACCGTCGGCCACGCCCAGATTGAGTTCCAGAAGTCCGGCCCGGCTGGGATGGTCCGGTCCGAGGTCGAGAATGACAGTGGCATCGTCGGCTGGGAGTCCGCTCGCCAATGAACCCACCAGAATCCGTTGCGTCGTCACCCAGACATTATGGTCGCCCCGGCGCCGGGATCCGGTGAGCGACCAGCCAGAACTGCCCGAAGCGCCGAGGGTCGCGCAGCAGTTGCACCTGGCTGCGCATCGCCAATCCGGCCAGCCCCGCCCGCTGCGTCCGGTCCCAGAAGTCCGCGGGCAGATCGGCCAGCCGGTGACACCACAGCCGTTGCGCCCCCGTCTCCTCGACGGCTGCGGCCAGTGCGTCGACGGCCACGCCAGCCGTCACATTCGTCCCTGGCCCAGGCTCCACCCGCAGCCCGTCACGATAGGCAGCCAGGCCCCCGTCCACCGGCCGCTCAGCGCGGACGTGGCCATAGTCCACGCTCACCAGCAGGCTGCCCGGCGGCAGCCGTTGCGCCAGCCAGCGCCACGCCGCGTCCCGCGTACGCCCCACCACCGCCCGCCCGGGCTCACTCGCCGGCCACCAGCGGGCCAACCATTGCCTGTCGGCCGTGTCGAGGGCAGCGGTTGAACCGTCTGGCCCGACGGCGACCGGCGGCGCGGACGGATCAACCGACGCCACCGGGGCCGGCAGATCGTCGAGCCACTCGATCGCATAGGCCAGCAGCGGCGGGCGCTCCGGGCCGAGCAGATCCGCAAAGCCCGTCCTGTCACCGTCCTCGGGGCCGACCGACCGCCAGCATTCGGCCGTCACATCCCAGGCCAGGCGCCGGTAATCCCAGGCCCGATCGCCCGCTGGTTCCCGGACATCCACACCGGTGCACCCTAACGCTGGTAATCGCGATTGGATTTCGTTCAGGAGCGCGCCATCGGCGCAGCCAACTTCCAACACGCCGGACAGTTCCAACTCCTCGAGCCAAGTCCGGATTATTCCGGTGAGCACAGATCCGCACAGTGTGCTAGGAGTTTCAAAATGCAGAGAGGGCTTGTTCGAGGCCCAGAAGTCCGGATCCCACCACCAGTTTTGGTTCCGTTTCATGAAGGACACTCCCTATTGTCACCGTCTCCACTTGCGGGGGATATATTCGGCACCTACGATTTTAATAGGTAATTCCCCGCCGAATATTGACATGAAAGGTGGCTCCATGGCCCAGCGAGTTCAGGTGATCCTCGAGGACGACCTCGACGGCACCACCGCTGACGAGACCGTCCGTTTCGGGCTGGACGGTGTCGACTATGAGATTGATCTGTCGAGCGACAACGCGCAACGGATGCGTGACGGGCTGAACGAATGGGTGGGCCATGCCCGCCGCGTTCCCCGTGGCCGGGGTGGCGCCGTCGCCAACCGCAAGGCCGGTTCTCCCACTGAGATCCGGGCGTGGGCCAAGGCCAATGGCCTTGAGGTGAACAGCCGGGGTCGGGTGCCGACGCACGTGCGTGAGGCGTTCGAGGCGGCCAACCGCTGACGCTGGTGGACGTCGACCTCGGCGAGCTCTATGCCGGCCCGTGGCAGGATTTTGTCGCTCGTCGGGGGCACCTGGTGGCAGCAGCGCGGGCGGCGGGGGACCGCGCAGCTGCCCAACAACTTCAACAACTCAAGAAGCCGACACGCGGTGCCTGGCTGGTCAACCTGATCGCACACCATGAGCGTGACCGGCTGGCCGAGGTTCTTGAGCTCGGAGAATCGCTGGCGCGCGCCCATCGGGATGCCGATCCCGCTGAGCTGCGTCGCCTGTCCGCGCTGCGCACCGCGGTGGTGGATTCCTTGGCCGGCCGCGCCAGTGCGCTGGGTGCCGAGCGCGGCTATGCCGCCCCGGACAGCGTGCGCCAGGAGGTCGCGGAGACCATCCAGGCCGCGCTGGCCGACCCGCAGCTCGCCGATCGGGTGCTGACCGGCCAACTGGCCACGACCGTCCGCGCTGCCGCGTTCGGGCCGGCCGATCTGTTCGCGCCCGCGGCGCCGATGGCACAGGTCATTCCGCTGCGCCGGGAAGCTGCTGCAGAGCCCGAGCCTGCGGGGGCGGATCCTGCGGAGGTACGCCGGGCGAGCCGGGACCTGGGTCGTGCCGAGGCGCGTTGGGACGAGGCCCGGGAGCGGCTGCAACGCGCTGATGCCGCCCTGGCCGAAGCGGTCGCCGCCCAGACGGAGCAGGCGGAGCTGGCCGCCGAGCTGGACACTCGGCTGGCTGAGGTGCAGCGGCAGTTGGCCCGGCTCGAGGCCGAGGCCGCCGGCGCCCGGGACCGGCTCACCGAACTCGTCCGCGGGGTCGACGACCGGCAGGCTGCACGCGATCGCGCCACGCGCGAGACCACCGAGGCGGCCGAGCTGATCACTCAGCTGCAGGAACAGCTCCGCGAGCTGGGGATCGAGCCGTGACGGCTCGCTCAGCAGTCCGATCGGGTGATGATCTCTGCCACCGCCGGTGGCTCGCCGTCCGGCGGCGGCACCCCGTCGAACACCGGCGGCGTCCGCAATTGTTGCCACCGCTCGAATGGCGCGACGATCATGCCCACTGCTCCGACAACGTGGTCGATGGGGACGAAAGCGGCCGAGCCGGCCGGTCCAGTGGCGCTCGGCTCGGACATGTGGCACCGGGAGTCCGCCGACGCGTTGCGGTGATCACCCAGCACGAACAGCGAATCCCGGGGCACGACGACCTCGAACTCGTGCTCGGACGGCGCCACGACTCCGTTGTGGTCGGCGAACAGATAACCCGACTCGTCCAAGGCCTTGTCGTTGACCGACAGCTTGCCCTCGGCATCGCAGCATTTCACCCGATCGCCGGGGAGCCCGATCACCCGTTTCGTCAGGAAGTTGTCGCTGGAGTTCGGCAACACACCGAGAAACTCCAGACCGATGGTGGCCGGGTTGCTGCGCGGGAGCGGGGGATTGGTGACCCACTGCCCCGGGTCGCGGAACACGATGACATCGCCGCGCTTGAAATCGGTGACCTTTTGGGCAACCACCTTGTCGCTGACCTGCAGCGTGTTCTCCATCGATCCCGAAGGAATCGTGAATGGCTCGAACACGAAGGCCCGGAGCAGCGCCGAGATGACCAGCGCGCCCACGATCACGATCAGGACTTCCTTGGCGGCTCCCAGGAAGCGGCGCCCCGGCGCGGGCTGGTCGGTCACACGCGCGCGAAGGGCTTGCGGAAGGCCAGCGTGGTCATGGCGATCGCGCTGATGAGGATGGCGATGCCGAGCACCATGTGCACGATGGTGAGCGCCTGTGAGCTGATCATCTCGCCCAGCCCATATTGCACCAGGATCAGCACCGTGGTGCCGAGGATGTGGAACGCCAGGCCGCGGTTCCCGCCGCGCTTTGTGAACATGAAGGCAGCGACGGTGGCGGCGATGCCGGCGACCAGGGTCACCAGGCCCAGGATGTTGTGCACGGACACGAGCCCCGCGTTGCTGGCGGTGAACAGATAGCCACCGATCAGGAACTGGGCGAGGGCCGCAATGGTTGTCAGCAGTGCGGTCAGGCGAACCGCCGAGAGGACTCCGGATTTCTGGGCTCTGTCAGTCGAAGCAGTCACGGGCCGCATCCTACCCGCCGGAAACAAAGGCCTCAGCACGCCGGACCGGCCGCACGAAAAATGTCGGGCACGCGTGAGAGATTGCGAGAATGAACGCTGACGACCCGGGGGCCGCCGAGACCACCCCCTCGACGCGCCACGATTCCGCCGAGCCGTTCGCTTCGGTCGTCGCCACCTCGACGGAGGTGGCCGCGTCAACGTCGCGACGAGCGAAGATCTCCGCGCTCGCCACCCTGCTGAGCCGGTTGCCGCCGGAGCACGTCGCGCGCACGGTGGCGTACCTCTCGGGAATCGTCCCCCAGGGACGACTCGGCGTCGGCTGGCGGACCCTGGCCACCGTGCCGCCCCCGGCGCCCCAGTCGCGGCTCACCCTCGACGCGGTCGACCAGGCATTCACCGCGCTCGCCGCGACCTCCGGGCCGGGCTCGGTGGGCCGCCGCGCCGAGCTGCTCGCCGAGCTCTTCGGCGCCGCGAGCGCTGACGAGCAGGCATTCCTGCGCCGGCTCATCGGGGGCGAGCTGCGCCAGGGCGCGGCCGAGGCGGTGCTGCTGCAGGCGGTGGCGGTGGCGGCCGGGCTGCCGGAGGAGACGGTACGCCGGGCGGCGATGCTGGCCGGGTCGGTCGCGGCCGTCGCGGAGCCGGCGCTCAGCGGCGGGGCGCAGGCGCTGGCGCGGATCGGATTGCGGGTGGGGACGCCGGTGTCGCCGATGCTCGCGGCCGCCGCTGTCGATCTGCCGGCGGCGATGGCCGGGGGCGGGATGCGGGTGGTCGAGCGGAAGCTGGACGGCATCCGCCTCCAGGCCCATCGCATCGGGGAGGAGGTCCGTCTGTTCACGCGCAGCCTCGACGACATCACCGCGCGGCTGCCCGAGGTCGTGACTGCGGTCGCCGGCCTCGACTGCAACAGCGCCGTGCTCGACGGGGAGGTGATCGCGCTGCGCCCCGATGGCACACCGGAGCCGTTCCAGGTCACCGGGGTTCGCACGGCGTCGCGCGGGGCGGGACGGGCGCCGCGGGTGCCGCTGACGCCGTGGTTCTTCGACCTGCTCCATCTCGACGGGACCGACTTGATCGATGAGCCGCTGCACCGGCGACGGGCAGCGTTGGAGCAGGTGGTCGGTGGAGCGGACTCGGAACTCCTCGTCCCGGGAATCCGCACCGGTGATGAGCAGGAGGCGGCGCGCTTCTTCGCCGATACGCTCAAGGCCGGTCACGAGGGGGTGGTGGTGAAGGACCCCGACGCGCCCTATGCCGCCGGTCGGCGGGGCAGCGGCTGGGTGAAGGTGAAGCCCAGACACACGCTCGACCTCGTCGTGCTGGCGGTGGAGTGGGGCAGCGGGCGGCGACGGGGCTGGTTGTCCAATATCCATCTGGGTGCGCGGGATCCGGCGACCGGCGGGTTCGTCATGGTGGGCAAGACGTTCAAGGGGATGACCGATGAGATGCTGCGCTGGCAGACCGAGCGGTTCAACGAGCTCGCGACCGATCGCGGCGACTGGGTGGTGAGCGTGCGGCCGGAGCAGGTCGTCGAGATCGCCCTCGACGGCATACAGCGTTCCCGGCGCTATCCCGGCGGAGTCGCCTTGCGGTTCGCTCGCGTGGTGCGTTATCGCGACGACAAGACTGCTGCCCAGGCGGACACGATCGAGACCGTGCGGTCGCTCGGGCCGCCGGTCTGAGCGGGACCTCAACTCCGGTCGGGCCGAGGCTTGATGAGCGTGAGCGCTGCGCCGAGCCACATGAGCACGGTCAGCGAGCCATAGGCGAGCAGGTAGCCCTGTTCGATGACGTGCCGGTCGGCCGCGACGCGGGCGGCGTCGCCGGAGAGGAACGCGCGGGCGACCGCCTCGGGGGCGCGGGCCACGACCAGTGCCAAGGACAGGGCCAGGCCGATGCCGGTGCTGAACGTCGACACCATCACTCGGATGGCATTGACCAAGGCGGTTTTCCCCTCGGGCGCGCTCACCGTGATCATCGCGAAATTGAGTGTCTGGAAGACGCCGCTGCCGAACCCGAGCACCAGCAGAGCGGTGAGCGTGACGACATCGGCGTCCCAGAAGACGTTGAGCCACAGCACCGTCATGGCCGCCGCCGACATCCCGGCGCCGGTGGTCATCGTCCGGCGGGGGCCCAGCGGCGCGCTGACCCGGTCGGCGAGGAGGGAGCCGAGCGTGAGTCCGGCGGCCAACGGGGCGGCCTTCAGCGCTGCCGTGGCGGTGCTGTCGCCGCCGATCCCCTGGAAATACAGGCTGGCAATCGTCAGCGCGCCGAGGCGGGGCAACAACAACAAGAACCCCTGGGCCAACCCGATCGGCAGGGCCCGATTGCGGAACAGCTCGGGCGCGAGGACCGGATTGTGCAGTCGGCGCTCCACCATCGCGAGCAGCGGCAGGAGCAGCAGGCAGGCGGCAAACCCGCCGAGGATCCGTGGATCGCCGAGGCCCAGGCCCGCGCTCAGCGACAGCAGCAGCTGGGTCCCGCCGAGGAAGAGCCCGAGCAGGATCCCGCCGGGAACGTCGACCCGCGGCGTACCCCTGCGCCCGCCCGGAACACCGCGCAGCGCCCGCGCACCCAGCACGAGCGCGACGAGCCCGAGCGGCACGTTCCCCCAGAACAGCCACTGCCAGCCCACGGTCGAGGCGACGACCCCGCCCAGGATCGGGCCGCCGACCTGGCCCGTGGAGAAACCCGCGAGATAGATGCCCATCGCCCAGGCCATGCGCCGGGCGGGGACGACGACGGCCATCAACGCGACGGCGTTGCTCAGCAGGAGCGCGGCCGCGGCCCCCTGGAGCCCGCGCCCGATCGCCAGCACCGTCGCGTTGGGGCTGAACCCCATCAACAGGCTGGTGAGGATGAAGAACGCGAGCCCGCCCAGGAACACAAGGCGCCGGTCGAGCGCATCGGCCAGTTGGCCGGTCGGGATCAACAGGGCGACGTTGACGAGTGAGTACGCCACGACCATCGCGCTCGCCTGCGCCGGAGTCGCCTGGAAGTGCGCGGCGACGACCGGGACCGCGACGTTGAGCATGTTGTTGCTGAGCGCCATCATCAGCGTGGTGATGAAGATCGCGAGGACGACCGCGGCCGCTCCGGGTGGCAGTTGCGCCTTCGTCGTCACGTGCTGATCACCGGACGACCAGCCACGCCGCGAGGCCGAATCCGCACAGGGCGACGAAGACGCGCAGGCCTCGCTCGGGCAGGAATTCCTGCAGGCGCGGGCCCAGCCAGCCGCCGACGATGCAGCCGAGCCCGAGCGCCAGGGCGGCCCACCAGTTCGCGGGCCCGCCGAAGAACAGCGCCGCGATGATGAACGCGAGCGCCGCGATCAGGTTCGTGACCCCGAGCAGGATCGACTTCAGCACCATGGCGCGCCCGAACGGTTCGGAGGTGGCAATCAGGGTGACTGCCAGATAGATCACTCCGGCACCGGCGCCGAAATAGCCCCCATAGAGACAGATGACGAACAGCGCGGCCAGATAGAGCGGGACGTTCTCCTGCTCGCCCCGCAGCCGGGCCAGCCACGGCTGCGCGAGCAGCGCCACTGACCCCAGGACGATCAGCCACGGCACGATCGCCTCGAACGTGCTCTCAGCGCCCAGCAGCAGCAACAGCGCCCCGGCCAATCCGCCCGCAGCGGCGACCGCGAGCTGGGGTGCGAGCCGGGCGCGTTCGCCGCGGAACCGGCGGCCGGCGCGTGCTGTGGTGCCGATGCCGATGCCGACCAGGCCGAGGGTGTTCGACACGTTCGCGGTGACCGGCGACAGCCCGGCGGCCAGCAGGGAGGGATAGCTCACCAACGACGCCAGTCCGGTCAGATAGCCGATGACGCCGGTGCCGACGCCGGCGACCACCAGCAGGGCGAAGGTGAGCGGTTCCATAGCGAGCAGCAGCGTACGCCCACGGCGAACGCAGCGGCAGCGGGAATGCTGGGCGGACACCGGACGTTGGAACACACGAGGCATCTGGAAAGTCAGGTCAGACCGGTTCAGCCGGTGGGAGGCTCCGCGCGGAGCGTCCACCTGTCCTCGAGGTGCGACTAGAGTTGCAGGACACAGAAGTTCGACGTCGTCGGGGGCCGCTGCGAGCAGGGCGCCACGAGAGCGGCGTCGCGTGAGGAGACGTATATGTTCGAGCGGTTCACTGACCGGGCCCGGCGGGTCGTCGTGCTCGCCCAGGACGAAGCCCGGATGCTCAACCACAACTACATCGGCACCGAACACATCCTTCTCGGTCTGATTCACGAGGGTGAGGGCGTCGCGGCCAAGGCGTTGGAGTCGCTCGGGATCTCGCTGGAGGCAGTGCGCGAGAAGGTCGAGGAGATCATCGGTCACGGCCAGCAGTCGCCGACCGGTCACATCCCCTTCACGCCCCGTGCGAAGAAGGTGCTGGAGCTGTCGCTGCGCGAGGCCCTGCAGCTCAACCACTCCTATATCGGGACCGAGCACATCCTGCTCGGCCTGATCCGCGAGGGTGAGGGCGTGGCCGCCCAGGTGCTCGTCAAGCTGGGCGCTGACCTCAACCGGGTCCGGAACCAGGTGTTGCAGCTGCTGTCCGGATTCCAGGGCGGCGGCAAGGGCGGCGAGCCGGCCGGTGTCGGTGCGACCACCTCCGAGGGTGGCCAGGGCCCGGCGAGTTCGACCGTGCTCGACCAGTTCGGCCGCAACCTGACCCAGGCCGCCCGCGAGAACAAGCTCGACCCCGTGATCGGCCGGGAGCCGGAGATCGAGCGCGTGATGACCGTGCTGTCCCGGCGGACCAAGAACAACCCGGTCCTCATCGGTGAGCCCGGTGTCGGCAAGACCGCCGTGGTCGAGGGCCTGTCCCAGCAGATCGTGCGCGGCGACGTGCCGGAGACGCTGCGGGACAAGCAGATCTATACGCTCGACCTGGGTGCGCTGGTCGCCGGCTCGCGCTATCGCGGCGACTTCGAGGA
>JAUNRO010000050.1:0-3155 GCA_030544185.1 Propionibacteriaceae bacterium
CCTGGGTAGCGGCTTGCTGCTTCTGGGCCGCCATGGCGGACTCGGTTTCCATGGCATCCAGCTTGTTCGCGCCGGTATAGGTCCGGTGCAGCAGGAACACCGCGCCGGCGGCGACGAGCAGGACGATGCCGTAGACCTGATAGACGTTCGGGGCGGTGAGCCCGCGGTTGAGCAGGAAGGCGGCGATGTTCGGCGCAAGGAAGGCGACGACGCGGCCGATGCCCATCATCAGGCCCACGGCCGAGGCGCGGATGGTCGTGGGATAGATGGGCGGGCTGATCGCGTAATAGGCGGCGATGCCGCCGTTCACTGCCAGACCGACGAGCACGGCGAGAATGAACACCACGCTGGGGTTGGTGAAGAAGCTGGCGAACAGGAAGAAGGCCACGGTGCCGAAGACCATCAGCGCCACGGTCACCATTCGTGGGTGGATCTTGGCCGACAGGAACGCGAACACCAGGGCACCGATGACGCCACCCGCAGCGACCAGCGCCTGCGCGGTGATGCCGATGTTGTCGTTGCCGGTCGACTGGGCGACCAGGCGCGCGGTGTAGCCATTGGCGAAATAGAACGCGCCGGTGAGCAGGCCATAGGAGATCCACAGCAGGATCGTGCGCCGGAGCATGATGCCCTGCAGGGCCGACAGCAGATTGACCTTCTGCTGACCCGAGGTCGCCGGAGGCAGCTCGGTCGCAGGTGCCACGCCCATCTTGGCGCCGATCTTGTTATAGGTCTCCAGGGCGCCCTTGGGTCGCCGCTCCACGAGATAGCCCACGGACTCCGGCAGGGCGAAGTATGCCCAGATGAGCAGGATCAGCGTGACCGCTGCCGAGAAGAGGTAGGGGCCGTGCCAACCGAAGGCGCTGATCAGGGCGATGGACAGGACGCCACCGATCGCTGCGCCCAGCGGGAAGCCGATCCCATAGACGCCCATCACGGTGCCGCGACGCTCATCCGAGGCGTACTCCGACACCAGCGCGTTGATGCTGGGGACGATGCCACCGAGGAACAGACCGGCAAAGAACCGGAAGATGAGGAAGGCGGTGTAGCTGGGCGCCAGGCCGCTGAGCGTCATGCCGATGATGATCGCCACCAGCGACAGCAGAATGTGACGGCGTCGGCCCCAGCGGTCGGCCAGGGGCGACAGGAAGGCCGCGCCGAGGCCCATGCCCAGTGTGCCGATCGACGCCACCAGGCCGACCTGGGTCTCGGTCAGGTTCCACTCCCGGACGAGTGCCGGCAGCGTGAACGCGGCCACGAGGATCTCGTAACCATCGACCACGGTGAGCAGGATGCAGATGAGAACGACCCTGAATTGGAAGGGGGTCATGCGGCCCTTGCTGATGGCCTCTCTGAGTTCCATGATGGGTTCCTTTCCCTCACGGTCAGTCGCCAGCTGCAGATGGCTGACCGCGGAGGAGAATCATTTGTCAAATATTTGACAGTTGTTGGTGGAGCGGTGCTAGGGCGGGTGGGCGCGATAAACTGCGGACGGTCGTTATGAAGCGGAGGCAGACGTGGAGCGTGCTGTGCCGGGTCGGGCGGGCCACGGCCACCGGGCCGAACGGGTGGCCTGATCGAGATGGAGGTCCCTGTGAACGATGCGCCGGTGCCCCGCACGAGTTTCAACGCCCTGGCCCGTGAGCGAACCATTGCGCGGTTCCCCGATGTCGAGCCAAGCGTGATCGGGCTGGGTCTTGCCCTGGCTCGCGTCGCGCATCATCACACGACCTATTCGGAGGCCATCCTGCATCGGCCGCGTGGGTTGAAGTGGACCGGTTTCCGGCTGCTCCACCTGTTGTGGCTGTTCGAGTCGCTCAGCGCCCGGGACCTCGCCCGGCATACGCAGATCTCTCGCCAGACGGTCTCCAACATCACGCGTGGGCTCGAACAACAGGGCTGGGTGGAGCGCCACCGCGACCCCAGCGACCACCGGCTGATGACGCTGCGGCTCACCCCGGCGGGCCGGACGGTCATCGAGCAGGCGCTCCGGGACCAATTCCGCCTCGACGCGCAGTGGTTCGAGGTGCTCGATTCCAGCGAGCAGCGGGAGCTGGTCCGGTTGCTGGAGCTCGTCCGGGTTCGGATCGCTTCGCAACGCCCCGAGCCGGCGGGGGAGGACGTCTCGGCCTGGTGATGCTCGGGCGTACGCCGGGCAGAACCCGCCGAACTCCGCGGTCGTGATCACGGGTTCGCCGCTTCGGTGAGTTCCCGCCTGAGGTCGACCTTCCGGATCTTCCCGGTCGCACCTCGCGGCAGCTCGTCCAGCACGATCAACTCCAGCGGCAGCTTGTAGCGCGCGAGGCGCTCGCTGCAGAAATTGCGGAGCTCCTCCAGGGTCAGTCCGGCGCCGGGCTTGAGGGTCACGACCGCAGTCACGGCCTCGCCCCAGCGCTCGTGGGGCAGGCCCACCACCGCCGCATCGGCGACCGCCGGGTGCTCGAACAAAACGTTCTCCACCTCGGCCGGATAGACGTTCTCGCCACCGCTGATGATCATGTCCTTCAGCCGGTCCACGATGTAGCAGAAGCCGTCCGCGTCGTACTGCCCGACATCGCCGGTATGGAACCAGCCTGCCTCGTCGAACGCCGCCTGGGTCGCGTCCGGGTTGCCCCAATAGCCGACCGAGACGTTGGGCCCGCGCATGTGCACCTCACCCGGAGTATCCGGCTGGGAGCGGGGGATCTCTTTGCCCTCGCTGTCGACGAGCTTCGCCTCGACATAGAGCGGCGGATAGCCGCAGGAACCGATCTTCTCGAGGGAATGCTCCGCCACCAGGAAGATCGCGACCGGTGCGGTCTCGGTCAGGCCATAACCCTGCAGCATGGGGATGCCGCGATCCGACATCTTCCGCAGGACCTCGACCGGCACCGGCGACCCGCCGCAGATAGCCACCCGCACGGTGGAGACATCGCCCTGATCGAAGTCCGGGAGGGCCAGCATCGCAATGAACATCGCGGGTACGCCGAAGAGCGTGGTCACCCGGTATTCCTGGATGTCGTCGAGGAAGGCGCGGGCATCGAAGGCACGGTGCAGGATGACGCGGCCGCCCTTCATCCAGGTGGTCGGAATGGTCACGTTCAGACCCGCGATGTGGAACAGCGGCGACACGGCGAGGGTCGTGTCGTCGACGGAGACGTCATAAAGGGTCATCA
>JAUNRO010000050.1:3165-13098 GCA_030544185.1 Propionibacteriaceae bacterium
CTGGGCGCACCACCAGAGGTTGGCGTGGGTGAGCATGACGCCCTTCGGCTTCCCGGTGGTGCCGGAGGTGTACATGATGATCGCCAGGTCGTCCTGCGAGACCGGCGCCGGGGCGTTGATCGGCTCGGTGTTCGCGATGAGGTCATCGACGTGTTCCCAGTCCTGGCTGTCGCCGTCCGCGCCGAGGAATCGCATCACCGGGACGCTGTCGGAGATGGTCTGGACGGTGGCCTGCCGCGGCGCATCGGTGATGAGGGTGTGGGTGCCGCTGTCCTGCAGGATGTGCTCGAGCTCACCGCCGGACAGGCGGTAGTTCAACGGGACGAAGATGGCACCCACCCGGCCGCAGGCGATGAGGGTCTGCAACAGGCGCGGGTGATTCTCACCCAGGTATGCCACCCGGTCTCCGGGCCGGACGCCTCCGCCCGCCAGGGCGGCCGCGAGCCGGTCCACCTCGTCGATCATTTCCGCATAGGTCCAGTCGCGACCCTCGAACGTCAGCGCGATCCGGTGAGCCGATCGCCAGGCGCGCTCGGCGAACCAGCTTCCGTAGGTAATAGGGTCAGCCTTCATCTTCTTTCACTCCTTTGTGATTTCTGCGGTGATGCCCACTGGCCCCGGAACGTCAGGGAGCTGGTCGAGCGTTGGGTGGCCGTCGGTGGCCGGGTTCGGGGCTAGATGGCGGAGTCCGCGGCCTCCGCATCGGGTCGGTGCGTGGCCTGCTCGCGCTTGCCCGCTGGCCGCTGGTTCTCCAGGGGCAGGACGGTCCCGGAGTCGGACTCGGCGTCGGCACCGGCGCCCGGCATGACGGCCTCGCGGAGCTCCTGCAGCGCATCCTGCATATATTGCGTCAGCGGCCAGAGATCACCCGTTTGTTCCGGGGCGCCGATGAACCCGAAGCAGATCTTGTCGACATAGCTCTGCAGGGTGATGTTGATGCCGCCGCCGATGGACAGGAAGGATGCCGGCCAGTATCCAGCCACCCGCAGACCGTTCATGGTGGCGGGCTTGCTGGGCCCGCGGACGTTGGACACCACGACGTTCCATGCCGCCCGGGACCAACGCTCCGGCAGCCGGATCCAGAGCTGGGTCATCCAGCTGAGCAGGTCGCGCGGGAGGAGCCGGCTGCTCTCGCGGATCAGATGGGTGGGCAGGCCGTCGAAACTGTCCTTGGCGCGGTTCAGCTCGTTGGCGGTGTATTCGAGTCGCTCCAAGGGGTCCGACAGGTGCACCGGGAACTTCGCGAACATCATGTGGACGTGATTGGCCCAGGGGTCGGTGATGCCCTCGTGGCGCAGGGACACCGGGACACAAACCACGATGGGTTCGGCCGGCTCCACGCCCCGGTCGTGCAGATAGCGCCGCACGGCACCCGCGCAGACCGTCACCACGGCGTTGTTCAGCGTCGTTCCGGCGGCTTTGCCGATGGCCTTCACATCCTCGAGGTCCATCTCGGACAACACGAAATGCCGCCGTGCAGAGATCCGCCCGTTGATGGGGGTTTCCGGGGCATAGAAGGAGGGTATATAGGGGATTACCTCGGGCCTGTCGTGCGCCCGCTGACGACGGTTGACCGCAGATCGCAGCGCCCGCCCGCCGGGGCCGGGCAGGAACCGTCCGACCAGGGCGGGCAGGGGAGTCCAGCCGTCCTCCGACCAGCGCTCGGCCGCCCACGACGCCAGACCGGCGGCCAACTTCACCTGCCGCAGCGGCACCGAGGCGAGGCCGGCCACCCCGCGGGCCGCCATTTCGGCAGAACCCAGCAGTGGCTCCGGAAGGCTCGTCACCACCGGCGTCTCGGGGATATCGCTGGTGGGCTCATCGGAGAAGAGGTCCCAGATGGTCGGCATCGTGCTGCCGTCCACCACTGCATGGTGGATCCGCAACAGGTGCGCGATGCCACCACCTGCCAAGCCCTCGATCACGGTGAGGTCCCACATGACGTCCTCGGTGAGCAGGGGCGTCCCCATGATCCGCGAGACTTCCGCCGCCAGCTCGACATCGGTGCCCGGCTCGGGCAGGGAGACCGTCTTGATGCGGTCCGCCACGTCGACGCGATCGACGTGTGCGAGATAGCTGTGGTCGAGCATCAGCGGCACCTTCACCATCCGCTTGCTCATGGCCGGGATCAGGGGCAGCCGCTCGGTGAGCCGATCGCGCATGAACGAGGCGTCCGGAACGGGCTGGCCGTCGGCGGGCTGGTCGAACTTGACGAGGCCGCCCAGCACGGCATTGGTGGTTGCAGAGTCCAGGGCCAGGAACATGTGGTCCAAGCCGGTCATCTGTTGCACGGTGGTTCCCTTTCATAGGTGTCACCGACGGCGCCGTTGCCGATGGGGGCGGATGCCTTGCGGTGATTATGTGGGTGGGTCAATCGGTCGGAACAGCACTCATTCCGCTAAGAAGAATGGAGCGCGGGTCTGCGATCGAACAGCGGGTCCTCTCGGTCGATGTCGGCGGCGAGCCGCGCTGCGGCGCTGCGCAGGGCGGTGAGGATCTGGGCGGTGCGCCCCGAGGTCTGGCGCACCATGGGCAGTGAGACCACCAGCGCCGCGACCGCGGCGCCGTCGGCAGGCCTGATGGCCACGGCCATCGCATAGACCCCGCGCTCGGTGGCTCCGCGGTTCACCGCCAGTCCACTTTGCTGGGCCGAGGCGATGTCGCGCCGGAGCGCGGCAACATCGTCGGCGTCCAGGCCGATCGAGGGCACGCCCTCAACCGGATAGAGCCTGGCGAGATCGGCCGGCGACAGGTCCGCGAGCAGGACCTTGCCACTCGCGGTGAGATGCGCCGGCAGGAGCTGCCCGGTGCGGATCGCGGTGCGCAGCACATGCCCGCCTTCCTCGCTGACCAGAAAGCGGACCTCGCGCCCGGAGCCCACCACCAGGTGGCAGGTCTCGTTGGTCGACCTCGCCAGCCGATGCAGGTGCCGCCGGGCCAGCCGGGCGAGGCTGTGCCGCCGGTCGTGCTCGTCGCGGAGCCGGGTGATCGCCGGCCCCGCCGAATAGCGCCGGTCCCCCGCCTGCGTGGCGAAGCCGCGCTGGACGAGCGTGTCGAGCAGGCGGTGGGCGGTCGACGGCGCAACCCCCAGAGATTGCGCAACCTCGGTCACGCTGTAGCTGTCGCCCACGTTCAGCAACAGAATCAAGCGCAAAGCGTTGTCGACCGACCCCAACCGGCTCATCCCACAACCACCTCAGAGCTGGGCCCGCGGGAGGACCATGTCGCTCTCCTGCAGGAGGGTGAAGCTCTCCAGGTCACCGGCGATGCGCGGCAACACCTGGCGGGCGAACCAACGGGCGGCCGCGATGCGGCGCATCAACTCCTGCGCGTCCTCGTGCTGCGGCTCCTCCGCGAGGATGCTCCGGGCCACGACCGCGCTGCGCAGCAGCGTCCACGCGACGATGACATCGCCGATGAGCAACAGCAGCCGGGTCGCCCCCATCGCCGCGAGCTTGGGCTGGCTGTCCAGCCGCTCGAGAGACAGGCGGACATATTCGCGGGTGGTCCCGATCGCGCGGAGCAGCATCGTGGACTCCATCTCGAGCTCGTGATGCGCCAGCAGGTCCTCGACGGTCTGCTGGACGTCCTTGAGCATGAGCTCGAGCACCGCGCCGCGGTCGCGCTGGATCCGCCTGGTCAGCAGGTCGAGCGCCTGGATGCCGGTCGTGCCCTCATAGATCGAGTCGATCTTCGTGTCGCGCACGTATTGCTCGAGGGGGAACTCCGCCGTATAGCCCACACCGCCGAGCGTCTGCAGGGACTCCGACGCCAGGATCCGGAAGCTGTGCTCGGAGCACCAGGCCTTCACGATCGGCAGCAGGAAGCCATGGCGCTCCTCGGCCGGAACGTCGCGGGTGCCGTGCGCACGGGCCGCCTCGATCCGGTCGAGCTGGGTCGCGGTATAGAGGATGAGCGCCCGGCATCCCTCGGCGTACGCCCGCTGGGTCATCAGCGAACGACGGATATCGGGATGGTCGAGGATCGGGATCCCACCGCCGGTGGGCCCTTCCACGAAGTCGTGCCCCTGGATGCGTTCCTCGGAGTACGCCCGGGCGGTCAGGTAGCCGGTTGAGAGCGCGGCCGCGGCCTTCAGCCCAACGATCATGCGGATGTGGGTGATGATGTCGAACATCTGCCGGATGCCCTCGTGGCGATCGCCGAGGAGGGTGCCGACGGCCGGCTGCTCGTCACCGAAGATCAACTCGCAGGTCGGGGCCCCCTTGATGCCCATCTTCTTCTCGATCGAGCGCACGAAGGCGCCGTTGCGGGTGAGGATCTCGCCGGTTTCGGGATCGAAGTTGTATTCCGGCACGATGAACAGCGACAGGCCCTTGGTGCCGGGGCCGCCCGCACCCTCGGTGCCGGTCGGGCGGGCCAGCACCGCATGGATGACGTTCTCGGTGGCGTCGTGCGCCGCCCAGGTGATGAACCGCTTGGCGCCTTGGAGGTGCCAGGTCCCGTCCTCCTGCGGCACGGCCTTGGTCCGGGCTGCACCGACATCGGAGCCCGCATCGGGCTCGGTGAGGACCATCGTGGTGGTCCAGCCCTTCTCCACGATCAGCTCCGCCAGCCGCTTCTGTGCGGCATTGCCGTGTTTGTGCAGCAGGTTCACCACCGGCGGGATCAGCGTCGTGCACATGGCCATGGCCGGGTTGGCGCCAAGGACGAACTCGGTCGCCGCCATCCGCAGCGACGGCGGCACGTGCATCCCGGTGAACTCGGTCGGGAGATCGATCTTGAGCCAGTCCGACTCCAGGTGGTCCCGCACCGCCTGCTTCAGGCTGGGCGGGAGCGTCACCGATCCGGTGTCCGGATCGAACTCGAGGCCTTCGTTGTCACCGGCGGCGAAGCTGGGGGCCAGCTTCTTGTGCGCGAACTCGTCGATGTGCTGCAGGATGTCGCGCGCGGTGTCGATGTCGAAGTCCTCGTAGGCCCCGCTGGACATGGTCTCGTCGCGGAAGACCTGGAACAGCAGGAACTCCGTGTGCGAACGATTGCTTTTGTAGTGGCTGCTCACAGCGTGCTCCTAGGCATAGAACCGGAATACCGGGCGTGCGATGCACGCAGGCTTGGGCGCCCCGTCGGCCTCGACCGCGGCGTCGAACGTGAGTTGCTTGCCGCCCGCCACGGCCGAGACCTCGACCACCGTCGCGACCAGGCGGATCCGGGACCCCTCGGGCACCGGGGAGGGGAACCGGACCTTGTCCAGCCCGTAGTTCACGACCGTGCTCGCATCGCTGACGTCGAGCATCCCGGCGAACAGCGGCACGACGAGGGCGAGCGTGAGATAGCCGTGCGCGATCGGCCGGCCGAACGGCCCGTCCTTGGCGCGCTCGGGATCGCAGTGGATCCACTGGTGGTCGTCGGTCGCATCGGCGAACGTGTCGATCCGGTCCTGGTGGATGGTGAGCCAATCGCTCGGCTCGAGGTCGACGCCGACGAGGCTCTCCAGGTCGGCGAGGGAAACCGTGGTGGTCATGGGCAACTCCGGTGGATGGGAACGGGTCAGCTCAGGCCGAGAACGCGGGCTGCGTTGGTCTTCATCACGAGGTCGCGGACACCGTCTTTGAGTTCGAGCCCGTCGAAGTCGGCGAGCCAGCGCTCGGGGTCGATCATCGGATAGTCCGATGCGAAGAGGACCTTGTGGCGCAGCGGGCCGTTGATGGCCCGGAGCAGCTGCGGCGGGAAATACTTGGGCGACCAGCCGGACAGGTCGATCAGCACATTCGGCTTGTGCGTGGCCGACGAGATCGCGGTGTCCTGCCAGGGGACCGACGGGTGGGCCATGATGACCGTGATGTCGGGATAGTCGGCCGCGACGTCGTCGAGATAGATGGGATCCGAATAGCGCAGCTTGATGCCGGCGCCGCCCGGCATGCCCGCCCCGATGCCCGTCTGTCCCGTGTGGAAGACACCGATCATGTGGTGCTCGTTCATGACCTCGTAGAGGCCGTCGGCGAGCCCGTCGTTGGGCTGGAACTCCTGCATGCTCGGGTGGAACTTCACGCCGCGGATCCCATAGGTCTCCACCAGCCGGCGCAGCTCCTCCACGCCCTTGGCGCCCCGGTGCGGGTCGACGCTCGCGAACGGGATCATGATGTCGGGGTGCCGGGCGGCACCGGCGATCACCACGTCGTTGCTGATCGCCGGGTGCTGCAACTTGGTCTCGGCGTCCACGGTGAACACGACCGCGGCGATCTGCAGCGCGCGGTAGCGCTCGGCGATCTCGTCGATGGTCGGCGCCGGGAGTTCGCCCTTGAAATACTTCGCCGCGGCATCGCGGAACGACTGGGGCAGGTTGGTGTTGCCGTTGTCATCGACTTCCACGTGGACATGGGTGTCGATTGCGGTGATGGTGTTCAGATCAATGCTCATCGAAGGCTCCAGCGTCTCCAGGGTCGATTCAGGCGTTCTCGGGCGGCGTCGGGAGCTCTTCACCGACGCTCTGCAGGTGGGGTTCGAACGCCGTCGGCCACGCTTCGGCGATCGCATCCGCGCTCCACCCACCGGCGCGGTATTCCTTGACGATCTGATCGGTGTGGGAATACAGGGACAGCCGGTCACCGCCGATGCCGATGGCCTGGCCGCTGATCCCCTCGGCGGCAGCGGAGGCCAGGAACGACACCAGCCCGGCAACGTCCTCGGGCCGACCGAGCGCGAGCTCGCGGCGCGCGAACTCGGGCAGCGGTTGCCCGGCGTCGAGCGCCTCGATATAGGGCTTCATGAACGGCACGGTCGCGGTCATCGCGGTCGCGGCCACCGGGATGACCGCGTTCGTGGTGATCCGGTCCCGCTTGAGCTCCATCGCCCACACCTTCGCGAACGCGACGATGCCGGCTTTCGCTGCGGAATAGTTGGTCTGGCCGAAGATGCCGTACTGCCCGGCCGGCGAACCGATCAGGATCAGCCGGCCGCCATGGCCCTGTTCCCGCATCTGCCGGGCCGCGGCGCGCGCGGTCGTGAACGTGCCCCGCAGGTGGACATCGATCACGGTGTCGAAGTCCTCGTCGGTCATCTTCCACAACGTCCGGTCGCGCAGGACGCCGGCATTGGCGACGAGCACGTCCAGTTGGCCGAACTCGCTCACTGCCGCATCGACCAGCTGTTGGGCGACCTCCGAGGGCCCGACGGCAGCGGCCACCGCGACTGCCTGGCCACCGGCGTCCCGGATGCTCCGGGCCGCCTGCTCAGCAGTGTCGGCATCGATATCGTTCACGACCACCCGCGCTCCGTCCGCAGCGAGGCGCTGGGCGTACGCCAGCCCGAGTCCGCGGCCGCTGCCGGTGACGATGGCGACGCGATTGCCGAGGTCCATGAGTGTTCTCCTTGCAGGTTGGTGGTCGTGAGACAGCCCCGAGTCCCGGCTCGGGTCGGTGAGGAGGTGGCGCGGAGCTAGTGCTGTGGCTCCGAATAGGCGGTGGTGCTGGCCAAACCTGGCAGCGGCGGGCGATAGGCGTGCCACTGGCCCTCGCGCAGGGCGAGGCGGTCGGCGATGGCGTGGAGGCTGGTCGGATGGGTCGCCATGCCCAGGTGGCTGGAGACGATTTCGATGTCCTCACAGTGCGGCGAGGGCACCTGCCGGCAGGTCCTGTGGGCGAACAACGGGTCAGTGCGGGAGAAGATCGCAGTGGTCGGGACGGGCATCGGTTGGTCCGCGGTGCCCGGCCGGGCCGCATACCACCAGCCGCCGACGGGTGTGCCGAGGGTGATCAGCGCGCTCACCTTCTCGGGTGCGGCGAGGGCGAGCTGCCGGGCGAACACGCCGCCGGCGCTCCACCCGATGATCGTGATCCGGCGGGACCCGTTGGCCAGCCGGGTGAGCTGCCGTTCGAGCCGATCCGCGACAGGGCCGTTCGGGCCCTTCAGGGCGCCGGTCTCCGGCTGATGCACGAGGTGCCCGTGGGCGGTGAGGAACGCGCGCAGGGGCGCGCACCACGATGAGCCGCCGCTCATGCCCGGGATCACCAGAACATGCCGCGGCGTGGCTGCCCGCTCCCACAGCAGGGCGGGGAGCAGGCAACCGGAGATCGACGTCTCCGTGGCTGCCCGCATGGGCTCGAAGGGGCCCGCCAGCCAGTGGCCATATGCCCGAGCGGCGCCGACCACCCCATGTGCGAGCGACTCGAACCTCACTGCATCCCTCCCCACGTTCCCTCCGTCAGCGGCTCACGGAGGAGATTGACAAAGGTTTGACATTCCGCACAGGGGAATATTTAGCCACAGGGGGTGGTCGGAAAGCGAGGATTTCTGCGGACTTTCCGCAGAGCGGAATATGTCCCTCGTCGCGAGACGCGCCGTCAGGCCCAGTCGGACACCCCGCCCGGGACATCGCCGGCGGGGTCGTAGGGCGTGCGGGTGAAGCGGAAGGACGCGATGTCGAGATGGGAGACCGCACCATCGGTGTGGCGAATCACCCGCAGCGGCTCGCCGGCGTAATAGCTGTCCAGCCCGAGCCAGGCGTCCGTGCCCGTGCGGACGAACCTGCTGGCCCGCCCGACCCCGGGCTCGCCCAGGACCAGGTGGTCGCCCTCGAAGCGGACCGTCATCGTGCTGGGCCCCCAGTGCCAGTTGCCCACCAGATCGAGCGCCGCCCGGTCGCCCTCGGCCGACCAGGGTTCGACCGGGGCCGGCTCGTGCTCCACGAACAGGTCGAGCAGCTCGGTCGCGAGCGGTGCGAGCAGGGCGGAGGTGGTGTTGGCCAGGAGGATCGCGGCGTCACCCGAGGGGCGATGCACTTGGAGCATGGCGACGAAGCCGGGCATGGAGCCACCGTGGCCCACCAGCCGCCGGCCGGAGGTGTTCCACAATTGCGGGCCCAGGCCGTGGGCGGCCGTCCAGGGTTGTCCGGGCAGGTCCACGACGACCTGTGGTTCGCACATCTCGTCCAGCGTCTCGGTGGCCAGGATCTCGTCCCCGTCGCCGGCGAGGAACGTCGCCCAGCGGGCGAGGTCGCCGATGGTCGACCAGTACTGCCCCGCGGCTCCCATGGCGCCCGCATCGTGTTCGGGCTCGGGGTGCAGGAGGTCCGCGAACGGGTGCACCGCCAACCCGGGCGCGTGATCGGCGAGCGGCCGCAGCGTCGTGTGGGTCATGCCCAGCGGGGCGAGGATCTCGTCGGCCACCACCTCGTGCCACGGGCGCGCGTGGGCGTGGGACAACAGGGCGCCGAGCGCGGCGTAGCCCACGTTGGAGTAGTGGTGCCGCTTGCCCCCGCGGAAGCGGATCTGGATCCCCTCGGCGAGACTGCGCCAATCGCCCCCGGGCGTACGCTCCCACCACGGGCCGTCGGTCTCCGCCTGCACCCCGCCGCCGTGGCAGAGCAACTGCGCGATGGTCGCGCGACCGATTCGGGTGCCGGGGACGTGGTCCTCGAACCGGTCGTCGAGGTCGATGGCCCCTTCGTCGCGCAGGCGCATGATGGCCACGGCGACCAGTGTCTTGGTGATCGACCCGATCCGATATTGCGTGGTGGGGGTCGGGGCCGGCCCGCCGGCGCGACCGGTCAGCGTGCCGATGCGATCGGACCACGCCAGTTCGCCGCCACGCACGATGCCCGCCGATACCGAGGGCAGGCGGAGCTCACGCTGGGCCCGGGCAAGGTGGCGGTGCAGGCGGGCTTCGGTCTCGGTCGTGCTCACCGCTTCAATCTAGTCAGGTCTGCGCGGCTTGGGCGTCGCGATCGGTACGCCAGTTCTGCGCCCGCTGGGTGAGCACCGCAAGCGCATGTTCGGCGCTGAGGCCGCGGCCCACGGCGAGGCCGGCGAGGAACCCGGTCACGGGGACGCCCGGGCGGAGCACTCCGTGCGCGACCGCCCTGGACAGGTCGAGGATGTCGCCGACCGGGACGTCCTCGGGCGCGATGCCGGGATCGGGGCCGATTGCCGCGATCCACTCATGCAGCTCGGTCAGGTCCTGGTTGCGGTCGTGGGG
>JAUNRO010000051.1:0-1806 GCA_030544185.1 Propionibacteriaceae bacterium
CTCCAGGCCGATCGCGTCGCCCGGCTGGGCGGGGTGGACCCGCAGGTGCGGATCGTTCCGTTCCGGGGGGAGTATTTCGCGCTCGCGCCCCATCAGGTCCACCTCGTCAAGGGGCTGATCTATCCGGTGCCCGATCCCGGGTCACCGGTGCCCGGGGTCCACCTGACCCGGCTCGTCCACGGCGGCGTCCACGCCGGGCCCAACGGGATCCTCGCGCTCGCCCGGGAGGGCTATCGCTGGCACGACCTCAACCCGCGCGACGTCTGGGACTCCCTGACCTGGCCCGGCCTCGGCCGGCTCGGGCAGCGGTCGTGGCGGAGCGGGCTCGCCGAGATCAGCCGGTCGCTGTCGCCGCGGATGTTCCTCGCGGCCCTGCGGACGCTGGTCCCCGCCCTCGCCGACGATGCCCTGCGCCCGACCAAGGCGGGCGTACGCGCCCAGGCGGTGCGCAGGGACGGCACGCTCGAACGCGACTTCGTCCTCGCGCGCGGGGCGCACCAGATGCACGTGCTCAACGCGCCCCCGCCCGCCGCGACCGCCGCGCTCGAGCTCGGCCGGCGCATCGCGGACGAGATGGGCCTGACCTGAACCTGACCAGGGATAAGGTCCGCGTGGTCCAGTTGGCGCGCCCGGAGCACTATCGGGTCAGCGTGACCACCGATCCCGAGCGGGCCGCCGCCCGGTGGCACGAGCGCGCGGGTCGCCAACCACCGTCGACCGCCGCCCGGGCTCGGTCTTCACGAACTTCAAGCCGATCACACTGCCGATGAGGCCGATGAGGAACACGATCTTGAGCGTGGAGACCGGCTCGGTGCCGGTGACCATCGCATACGCCACCGTCAGCCCCGCGCCCAGGCCGACCCAGACCGAATAGGCGACGCTCAGCGGAATGTGGCGCATCGCCTTGGCGAGCCCGATCATGCTGAGCACGGTGGCGACGAAGAACACCACCGTCGGCGCGGGCCTGGTCAGCCCGTCCGACATCCCCAGCGCGGTGGCCCAGACCGCCTCGAGCACGGCGGAGATGATCAGCACGATCCACGGCATGTCAGCTCACCGCTTTCAGCCCGGCGACGCAGCCGATCAGCACCGCGATGAGCAGAATCTTGAAAATGTTCGCCTTCTCAAGACCGCGCACGATCGAATAGATGACGGTGAGCGCGGCACCGACACCGGTCCAGACCGCATATGCCGTCCCGGTCGGGATTTCCCGCATCGCAACGGCCAGCCCGGCCATGCTCACCACGAGCGCCACCGCGAACACGAGGGTGGGCCGGAGTTTCTTGAATCCTTCAGTGGCGTCGAGGGCAGCCGCCCAGACGGCCTCGAACATCCCCGACGCGATCAACACGAGCCACGACATGACGCACTCCTTGGTGGTCAGTCTTGTCGCTCAGCGGGTACTGCTCCCTCGTCCGCAGGCCCGATCGCCGGGCCTCGGGCGCCAGTCTAGACATCGCGGGAGGACACCGCGAACGCCATCAGGGCCCGGCCGGAGCCGGGCCCTGATGGCGTGAGCGAAAGAAATCGGTTCAGCCGATGACGGTGATGTTCGCCGCCTGCAGGCCCTTCGGGCCCTCCTGGGTGTCGAACTCCACGCGATCGCCCTCGTTGAGGGTGCGGAAACCGCTCGAGTTGATCGCCGAGAAGTGAGCGAACACGTCGGGCGAGCCGTCCTCGGGGGCAATGAAGCCGAAGCCCTTGTCGCCGTTGAACCACTTGACGGTGCCAGTAGCCATGATTGTTCTCCTTTTGTCAGGAAGCGGAGCGTCCGCGGTCGCGGAACTCGGTGTGCAGCTGTAAGTA
>JAUNRO010000051.1:1816-13079 GCA_030544185.1 Propionibacteriaceae bacterium
CGAAAGGACTGCAAACACTGGAAACCCAGTGGTTCAACCACAACAGCAAAAACGATTATGCTTAACAACTGATACCGACGCTACCAGCCCGCGCCGCACGCACCAATCGCGTGCCGCACCTCAGATGCCGAGTGCCGGATGCTCCTCCAGGACCGACACCTTCGGCGCGACCATCGCAAAGACCTCCTCGCCCGGATGCGGCTTGAGCTCGGCCGCGTCCACGCGCGTGAGCTGCGCCGAGAAGTCGCCCTCGGCGCTGGTGAGATCCACCCGCACCTCAAAGCCGAGGGGAACCACCCGGAGCACCCGCGCCGCGATGACCGGCGGCCCGTCGGCGGCCCGGCGGCCCTCCGCCTCCCCGCGCGTACGCACCAGGGAAATGTCGTGGCGCCGATAGAGCCTCCCGCCCAGGTCCGCGACCTCGCCGAGGAACGACATGACGAAATCGTTGGCCGGCTTCTCATAGAGCTCCACGGGCCCACCGACCTGCTCGATGCGGCCCTCGTTCAGCACCGCGATCCGATCCGCAACGTCGAGCGCCTCGGCCTGATCGTGGGTCACCAGCACCGTCGTCACGTGGACCTCCTCGTGCAGGCGCCGAAGCCACGTGCGCAGATCCGTGCGGACCTTCGCATCCAGCGCACCGAACGGCTCATCCAGCAGCAGGACCTCCGGATCGACCGCCAGCGCGCGGGCGAGCGCCATCCGCTGCCGCTGCCCGCCGGACAGCTGCGCGGGATAGCGCTTGTGATAGCCGCCGAGCCCGACGATCTCCAGCAGCGAGTCGACCTTCTTGTCGATCTCCGCCTTCGGCTTCCTGCGGATCGTCAGGCCGAACGCGACGTTGTCGCGCACGGTCATGTGCTTGAACGCCGCATAGTGCTGGAAGACGAACCCGATGCCCCGCTTCTGCGGCGGCTCGGAGGTGACGTCGCGACCCTCGATCACCACCGACCCGCGGTCCAGCCGCTCCAGCCCCGCGATCGAACGCAGCAGCGTCGACTTCCCGGACCCCGACGGGCCGAGCAGAGCGGTCAGTGACCCCGACGGGATATCGATCGAGACATCGTCGAGGGCGCGGTAGTCCCCATAGTGCTTGTGGGCGCCGGTAACGCGGATCATCGATTCCTCCGGAGGCGGTCGAGCAGGGTCATCAGGAGCAGGGCGAGGACGGCGAGGACCATGAGCAGTGTCGCGGCGGCGTACGCCCCATAGGTGTTGTGGTCGTCGATATAGCGCCCGTGGACGAGCAGGGTGAGGGTCTGGGAGACCCCGGGGAAACCGGAGGACACCATCAGCACCGCGCCGAACTCACCGAGGGACCGGGCGACGGTGAGGACCACGCCATAGGTCAGGCCCCAGCGGATCGCCGGCAGCGTGATGCGCCAGAAGGTCTGCCAGCCGGTCGCGCCGAGGGTCGCGGCGGCCTCCTCCATGTCGGTGCCGAGCTCGTTGAGCACCGGCTCCACCTCGCGGACGATGAACGGCAGCGTCACGAAGATCGTCGCGAGCACCATGCCGGGCAGCGCGAAGATCACCTTCACCCCGAGGCTCTCCACCCCGCCGAACCAGCCGCCGGCACCCCACAGCATGATCAGGGCAACGCCGACGACGACCGGCGAGACGGAGAACGGCAGGTCGACCAGGGTCTGCAGCACTTTCTGGCCCGGGAAGCGCCCGCGGGCCAGGAGCAACGCCGTGACCACGCCGAACACCACGTTCAGCGGCACGACGATCGCGACGATCAGCAGCGACAGGTTGAGCGCGGCGATCGCGGCCGGGGTGGTGATCCAGTCCCAGAACGTGAGCAGGCCGGGTGCGAAAGTGCGATAGAGGATCATCGCGATGGGGACGGCGACGAGCGCGATGAGGTATGCACAGGCGAGCGCGCGGAGGCTCCACCGCGCGGTGCGGCTCTGGATCATGCGTCCTCCTCCTGGCGCTGGGTGCGAGCGGCGACGATCCGCAGGACGATGAGCACGGCGAACGAGATGAGCAGGAGCACCACCGACACCGCGGCCGCGTTGAGCGGCCGGTCGATCTCGATCTGTTGCTGGATGTATTGGGAGGCCACCTGGGTTTCCCGCGGGATGTTGCCGCCGATGAGGATCACCGATCCGTATTCCCCGATCGCCCGCGCGAACGCCAGCCCCGTCCCGGACAGGATCGCGGGCGCCAGCGCGGGCAGGATGACCCGCCGGAACGTGGTCCAGTTGGCGGCGCCGAGCGAGGCCGCGGCCTGTTCGGCCTCCCGGTCGACTTCCAGCAGCACGGGCTGCACCGCGCGGACGACGAACGGCAGCGTGACGAAGGCCAGCGCGATCCCGACGCCCCAGCGCGTCGCGTTCAGGTGCAGCCCGACCGGTGAGTTCGGGCCATAGAGCGACAGCAGCACGATCGAGGCCACGATCGTGGGCAGGGCGAACGGCAGGTCGATCAGCGCGTCGATGATCCGCTTGCCGGGGAACTCGTCGCGGACCAGGACCCAGGCGATCACGGTGCCCATCACGGCGTTCACCACGGCGACCGCTGCGGCGATGCCGGTGGTGACGCCGAGCGTGGCGAGGGCGGCGGGCTCGGTCACGGCCGCCCAGAAACCGGCCAGTCCGCCGGCCAGCGAGGCGGCGGTGATCGCGGCCAGCGGCAGCAGCACGATCACGCTGAGCCAGAGCGTGACCATCCCGATCGTCAGCGGCCGGACCAATCGCGCGGAGCGGCGATGGGGCGTACGCCCGGGCGGTGGCGGGGCCGGTGGCGCCGGGGGCTCGGGAACGTCCTCCGCAGCGGCGGCGCGGGTGGTGGTCGAACTCATCGGGCTCCCTCATAGATGGTCGCGATGGACCCGCTGCCCGCGGCGAACAGCTCCCGGTCGACCGTCGGCCAGCCGCCGAGATCGTCGATGGTCCAGAGCGTGGCGGGCTCGGGGAACACGTGGGCATACTCCGTCGCCACCGCCTCGTCCGCCGGCCGGAAGCCGGTCTCGGCGAGGATCCGCTGGCCCTCGGCGGAGTGCACAAAGCCGAGGAAGTCCTCCGCGGCGGCGCGGTTGGGGCTGTCCGCGAGGACTGCGGCCGGGTTGTCGATGCGGAACGTCACCGGCGGGATGACGTGCTCGACCGGGTCGCCCTTGCGCTCGATGAACAGCGCCTCGTTCTCATAGCTCAGCAGCACATCGCCACTGCCCTGCAGGAAGGCCTCGGTCGCCTCGCGCCCGGACTTCGGCTGCAGCTGGACGTGATCGCGGATGAGCTCGCTGATGTATGCCAGGCCGGCCTCGGGATCGCGTCCGCCGTCGGCGGCGGCCGCATAGGGGGCGAGCAGGTTCCACTTGGCGGAGCCGGAGGAGAAGGGGTTGGGGGTGACGACCTCGATGCCGGGACGCAGGAGGTCGTCCCAGTCGCGGATGTTGTGGGGATTGCCCGCCCGGACCACCATCGTCACCACCGACCCGAAGGGCACGCCGGAGTGGGGCCCGGCCGGCCAGTCGGGGGCCACGAGCCCCGCGTCGACGAGCCGGGTGACATCGGGCTCCACGGAGAAATTCACCAGGTCGGCCGCGGCGCCGGAGGCCACCTTGCGGGATTGGTCGCCGGAGGCGCCATAGGACTGCTGGATGTCGACGCCCTGGCCGGCGGGGGTCTGGCGATAGGCGGGGACGAGCTCGTCATAGGCGACCTTGGGCACGCCGTAGGCGTACAGGGTCAGGATCGTGTGCACCTCCTGGCCGCCCTCGGCGGCGCTCAGGCGCCGGGGCACGTCGCTGGCGCTGCCGCCGGGGACGCAGCCGACGAGGGCGCACACCAGGAGGATGGCGAGCACGGCTCTGCGGGGCATAGGACTCCTTGTTCGACGGGCCGCTGGAAGTTCTATCACGTTTCCCAATGGCTCGATAATCTCGCGCTATGCCTCTCGGGATGCGAGAACAATCGGGTCACAGCGCAGCCCAGGAGCGGGACAAGTGCCCAACTGGTTGGCAACGCGACCTAAGCTTGGTCCGTGGCGAGAGACTGGCAGAACGCAGCACAGCAGGTGT
Source organism: Propionibacteriaceae bacterium (assembly GCA_030544185.1). The sequence goes on from JAUNRO010000051.1 coordinate 5,850, forward strand.
GGCGCGGCTTGATGTTCGTGGCTGTCTGCTTCCTGGCCGGTCTGCTCGTGGCAGGGCTGATGTTGCCCGCGGTGAGCGCCACCGGTGCGGCGGTGAACGCAGCCTCCCGGGCCTCGGAGAATGTTCCGTTGAACTTCCTCGCCCCCGCCCAGGCCCAGCGCTCCGAGGTCAGGCTGGCCAACGGGGAGACGTTGGCATACTTCTTCGATGAGAACCGGGTCTATGTCCCGCTCGACCAGATCAGCCCCGTGATGAAGCAGGCGCAGATCGCGATCGAGGATCACCGGTTCTATGAGCACGGCGCGCTGGACCTGCGCGCGACCCTGCGTGCGCTGGTGCGCAACACCGCGGACTCCTCGGGGGTGCAGGGCGGATCGTCGATCACGCAGCAATACGTGAAGATGGTCCAGATCTCGATCGCGTCCGCGAACGACGACGCCGAGGGCGTCCGCAAGGCCCAGGAGCGCTCGATCGCCCGGAAGGTGCAGGAGCTGCGCTATGCGATCGCAGTCGAGAAGCAGCTCAGCAAGGACGAGATCCTCGAGCGCTATCTGAACATCGCCTATTACGGCGACGGCGCCTATGGCGTGGAGGCCGCGGCACAGCATTTCTATGGCATCTCCGCCAAGGACCTCGACCTGCAGCAAGCGGCGATGCTGGCGGGCTTCGTGCAGAACCCGGTCGCCACGAACCCCACCCGCTATCCGATGATCGCCACCGAGCGGCGCAACATCGTGCTCAACCGGATGGTCGAGCTCAACTGGGCGAAGCCCGAGGACGCCCAGCACGCCAAGTCGGTGCCGTGGGACCCGGGCCAGATGCGCCCGTTCGTCAACGGGTGCGTCGGCACGCGTTATCCCTTCCTCTGTGACTATGTGAAGCGCACGATCGAGCGGCAGCCCCAGCTGGGCGCGACCCCGGCGGAGCGATTCACCACCCTCCGGCGCGGCGGGCTGATCATCGACACCAAGATCGATGAACGCACCCAGGACGCGGCGCAGGCGGCACTCGACCGCCGCCTCGATCCGCGCGACCCGGTGATCTCCGTCGTGGCGATGATCGAACCGGGCACCGGCCAGATCCTGGCGATGGCGCAGAGCCGGCCGGTGATGGGCGACAACCTCGCGGCCGGGGAGACCTATTACAACTATGCGGTGGGCGGGCCGACCGCGAAGGACGACATGGGCGGCGCCGAGGGTTATCAGGCGGGCTCGACCTTCAAGGCGTTCACCGCCGCCGCGGCGCTGGAGAAGGGACTGGGCCTGGGCCGGACCTACAACGCCGCGGAGCGGATGAACTTCCGCGGCCAGACCTTCCAGTCATGCGCCGGACCGTTCCGCGCCGGCAATTATCCGGTGGCCAACTCCACCGGCACCAACGGCACGATGAACATGATGCGGGCCATGGCCTATTCGGTGAATACCTATTTCATCCAGCTGGAACGGGATGCGGGGATCTGCAACACGACCCGGATGACCGAGAAGCTCGGCGTGAAGCTCGCCTCGCCGGGGACGTTCAACGACTATTCGTGGTATCCGTCGTTCACTCTTGGCGCCGCCGAGGTCTCCCCGCTGTCGATGGCCGAGGCCTATGCCACCTTTGCAGCGCGCGGAATGCACTGCGATCCGGTGATCCTGCAGCGGATCGTCAACCGCGACGGCCAGGAGTTCCCCGTCCCCGACGCGAACTGTCAGCAGGTGATCGAACCCCGGGTGGCCGACCAGATGAACGCCCTGATGCAGAACGTGATGACCGGCACGGGCTCGCGCGCGATCGTCCCGGGTGGCTATCCGCAGGCCGGCAAGACCGGCACGATCGATGCGAACCAGGCGGTCTGGTTCATGGGCTATACGCCCACGGTCGCGACCGCGAGCATGATCGCGATCGACAAGACCCATCCCTACTGGACGTCCCGGAGCTACTGGCGCAGCCGCCCGACGCTCAAGGGCATCCGGCTGCCCTATTCGGGCTATTGGATGGAGGGGTCCGGTTCCGGTGACGTCGGCCAGGACATCTATCGCCCGGCCATGACGGCCGCGCTGCGGGGCAAGCCGAGGACCGGCTTCGTCCGGGTGGCCACGCCGAGCAGCCGCGCGGTGGACGATGACCGCACCAGCTCCAGCAACAACCGCAACAACCGCAACAACCGGACGAACAACAGCAGCTCGCGCGGCGGCTGACCCCGAACGGCCCGGGGCCAGGGGGGTTCAGGCGGTGGCCACCCCGGCCGCCAGCAGCGGGCGATAGACCTGCTCGATCACCCCGCCCACGGCACCCTCGATCGTCACGCTGTCACGGATCTCGCGCGTCCGGCGGGCCATCGGCGCGAAGTCGGTCTGAGTGAGCACCCGCGGCAGTTCTGCCAGCGATCCGGCGACCACCCCGATCCCCTCGGTCCGCACCCAGCGGGCGAGCGCGTCGTGCTCGAACGTGAGGATCGGCAGGCCGCAGCCCACGTATTCGAAGCCCTTGTTGGGCAGCACGGTCGCCAGGTGCGCGTCGTTGAGGGTGTCGTTGAACCCGGCCCAGCCGACATCGAAACGCGGCAGCGTCGCGAGCAGTTCGGTCGACGGCAGGGTCTGGTGGATCGTGAGCGTGGGGAACCGCTCGGCCAACTCCAGATATTCCGGCATCGGCCCGCGGCCCGGGAAGACATGAAGCTCCGCGCCGGTGCCCGCGATTGCGGCGAAGATCTCGCGCAGGTCGTAGTGGCCGTGCGCCACCGACACCGTCCCCTGATAGACCACCCGCAGCGGTCGCTCGGCACTGTGCACGAGGCGCTGGGGCACCGCGGGCAGTTCCTCGACGGCCGGGAGGTGCTGGGCCAGCGCATAGTTGGGGAACACCACGTTGATCGGCGGCACGGCATAGCGGGCGCGGATCTCCTCCATGAGCCGGTCGGACACGGTGACCAGCGCATCGCTGTTCTCCACCGCCGCCCGTTCGGCCGCGATCGGGTCCTCCGGATCGGGAAAACCGTCCTCATAGGGGGTCTTGCGCAGCGACTGGAAGTCGTGGACATCGTGGATGACCGGGACGCGCCGGTCGGCCCCGAGCACCCGCTGGCACGCCACGGTCAGCACGTCCGGCAGGTTGTGGTTGTGGATCAGGTCGGGCGCGAAATCCGCGATCACCTCGGCCAGCCGGTCATCCGGCTCGACCGGCAGCTCGAACCACTCATCGAACAACTCGTCCCCGCCGCCATAGAGACCGCTGAGAGTTTTTCCCTGATAGGCGAATCCGAGCACCAGACCGGGAATCGCGGCGCGCAGGCCCACGGCGTACTTCCATGTCTTGATGCACGGCTGGCGCTGGACGAACAGCACCCGGGTCATTCGGCGATCTCCACATCGGTTGGATGGTCGTCCGGGTCGTGAGCCTCGGCGACGTGGTCGGGGAAGCGATATTTGATGACCTTGGCGGGGTTGCCGACGGCCACGGCGTACGCCGGGATGTCCTTCGCGACGACGGAGCCCGCGCCGACGATCGCGCCCTCACCGATGGTGACGCCGGGCAGGATCACGCACGCCATGCCGATCCAGGCATCCCGGCCGATGTGGACCGGGCGCGATTCCCAGCCCTGGTCGACGATCGGCCGGTTGGGATCGGTGGTGATGTGGTTCGCGGTATGGATCATCGTGTTCGGGCCGATGTTGGCGTGGTCGGCAAACACCAGCCCGCCGTAGCCGTTGATCCAGCAGCCGGAGTTGAACTTCACCCGGTCGCCGAGCTCGATGTTCCAGCCGTTCAGCCAGGTGATCTCATCGAGATAGAAGCAGTCGGCACCCACCTTCTTCGCGTCGTTGGGGCGGAACGGGATGACCCGCTTCGAGCTGTCGGTGTTCATCGTCATGTCGGGGTCCCTCTCGATTCCGCGGCCCGTGACCGGCCGAGGACGGTGTGGTCAACATCCTGCCAACGCTTCGGATCCGTCGCGCTCCGGCCGTCGACAATTACGCGTATGCCCGGGAGATCGCCCGGTCCGAGCCCGCGATAGCCCTCGTGGTCGGCCTGCACGATCGCGGCGTCGCAGGGCTCACCGAGGTGATAGGGCGCGAAGCCGAGGCGCTCGAGCTCCGCCTCGGTGAACAGCGGGTCGTGGACCAGCGGGACCGCGCCGTGTTCGCCGAGCAGCCGGGCCAGCGGGAAGGCACCTGAATAGAAGGTCTCCTTCACCCCACCGCGATAGGCGGCGCCGAGGATCACCACCCGCGCGCCGCGCAGGGGCACACCGTGGGCGGTGAGGCGGTCGGCGAGCAGGCCCACGACGTGGTCGGGCATCGCGTCGTTGACCTCCCGCGCAGTCGCGACCAAGCGGGCCGCGGGATCGCCGGCCAGATAGAGCCGCGGATAGACCGGGATGCAGTGCCCGCCGACGTTGACCCCCGGGGTGTGGAGGTGACTGAACGGTTGGGAGTTGGCAGCCTCGGCGATGAGCCCGAAGTCGATCCCGAGGTGATCGGCATAGACCGCGAACGTGTTGGCGAGAGCGATGTTGACGTCGCGATAGGTGGTCTCGGCGAGCTTGACGAGCTCCGCCGCCTCGGTCGTGCCGATCGCCCACACCCCGTTGGGCCGCGGCAGATCGTCGCGGTCATCGAACTCGAGCGCCCGCTCATAGAACGCCACACCGCGGGCGGTGCTCTCGGGGTCGAGTCCGCCGACGAGCTTCGGATAGCGCGCGAGGTCGGCGAAGATCCGTCCCGAATAGACCCGCTCGGGGCTCATCACCACGAACAGGTCCTCCCCCGGGACCAGGCCGGCGGCGGTGGCAAGGGCGGGTGCGAGCCGGGTCCGGGTCGTGCCCACGGGCAAGGTGGTCTCATAGCTCACGAGAGTCCCCGGCTGGAGCCCGATCGCCACCTGCGCGGTCGCGGCATCGACGATCGAGAAGTCCGGGCGCGCGGCGTCGTCCACGACCAGGGGCACCACGATCACGACCGTGGCCGAGGCAGCGACCGCGCTCGCAGTGTCGGTGGTGGCGGTGAGCCGCCCGGCGGCGATGACCTCGCCCAAGCGCCGCTCGAGGTCGTGCTCGCCAGGGAAGGGCTCGACGCCCGCATTGACCTGGTCGACGACCGCCGGGTTGATGTCGGCGCCGAGCACCGTGAACCCCCGGCTCGCGAACTGAACCGCCAGCGGCAGCCCGATCTTGCCCAGGCCGACGACGGTCACGGTGTCCGTGCGGGTCATGCTGCCTCCATGGTCACGGTGGCGCCGCGGGCCGCGGACGCGAGAACGGCCTCGGCCACGCGGACCGCGCGCAGACCGTCGGAGAGGGTGGCGAGGACCGGATCGGGCTGCCCCGTGCGCACCACATCCCGCCACGCCGCGAGCTCACCGGCCAATGGCTGGCTAGGGGTGACGGGCAGGATCCGGGTCTGCGGGCCGTCCGCGGTATCCCACCAGTGGGTCAGGGTCTGGTCGATGAGGTCGGCGCGCAGGCCGCCATCAGCGCCGATGACCTGCAGCAGCCGCACCCGGTCGGCGCTGATCCGGTCGGCACGATGGCTCAGCGAGACCGCGCGGCCCTCGGGGAGCATGAGCTCACCGCGGACCCGCACCGCGTCCTCACACGGGCGCTCCGGACGGGTCTCGGCCTGGGCGCTCACCCAGGCGTACTCCCCCGAGGTCAGCGAGCACGCCAGATCGATGTCGTGGACCAGCAGATCCGCGACCACGCCGACGGGCATCGCCCGCTCCGGGAAGGGGCCGGCCCGGGTGGTCCCGACGTGGGTGACCGGGCCGACGAGCGGCAGCGCCGCGCGCAGGGCGACCACCACGGGGTTGAACCGCTCGATGTGGCCGGCGGCCGCGGCGACGCCCGCCTCGGCGAACGCCCGGACCAGGCGCGCGCCCGCAGCGCTGTCGGTGGCGATCGGTTTCTCGATGAGCGTGGGCAGGCGCTGGGCCACGAGCTGCAACCCGAGCTCCTCGTGCAGCGCGCTGGGCGCGGCGAGGATCGCGAGGTCGATGCGGCCGGCGGCCTCGGCGATGGTGGGGACCCAGGCGACGCCCACGGCGGGGTCGGGGGTCTGGGGGTCGATCGCGAGGGCCGGGACGATGCCGGGCAGCTCGCCGAGCACCCGCAGGTGATTGCGGCCCATGTGGCCGGAGCCGACCACGCCGGCACGCAGCTCGCTCACGGCAGCACTCCGAAGGAATTCACCGCGGCAACGATGCGGTTCAGCTCGGCCGCAGTCAGGTCGGGCCGGACCGGCAGGGACAGGACCTCCGCGCAGGCCCGCTCGGTGTGCTCCAGGCGCAGGCCCGACCAGCGTGGATCATCGCCATAGGCCGGCATGAGATGGACCGGGCGCGGATAGTGCACCGCCGCACCCACCTGGTCCCGCGCGAGCCACTCGAGCAGGGCCGCCCGCTCGGGATGGCGCACCGTGTATTGGTGATAGACGTGGCGCACCGGTCCCACCGCCCGCGGGGTCCGGACACCCTGCAAGCGCTGGTTCAGCTCGTCCGCATGCCGCTGCCGGGCCGCGGTCCACTCCGGCAGGCGGCGCAATTGCTGGCGTCCGATCGCGGCGGCCAAGTCGGTCATCCGCTGGTTGAGCCCCACGGTCTCGTGGAGATAGCGCTCCTCCATGCCCTGGTTGCGCAGCAGCCGCACGCGGCGGGCGGTCTCGGCATCGCGGGTGACGACCATCCCGCCCTCGCCGGTCGTCATGTTCTTCGTGGCATAGAACGAGAAGCCGGCCAGATCGCCGAGGGCGCCCACCGGCCGGTCCGAGTATGCCGCCGCGTGCGCCTGGGCGGCGTCCTCGACCATCAGCAGGTCGTAGCGCTCGGCGATCCGGGTGAGGCTCGCCATCTCGGCGGGGTGGCCATAGAGGTGGACCGGCATGATCGCGGCCGTGCGCGGGGTGACGGCGTCGGCGACCGCCTCCGGATCGAGGCAGAACGTGCCGGGATCGATGTCGGCGAACACCGGATGGGCGCCGGTGAGACAGACCGCGTTGGCCGTGGCCGCGAACGTGAACGATGGGACGATCACCTCATCACCCGGGCCGATCCCGGAGGCCAGCAGGGCAAGGTGCAGCGCCGAGGTCCCCGAGCTCACCGCCACACAGGGGCGACCGTCGACGAGCTCGGCGAACTCGGTCTCGAACGCCTCGACCTGGGCACCCTGGACAAGGTGGCCGCTGGCGATGACTGCGGCAACGGCCTGGTGTTCGGCATCGCCGATCAGGGGTTTGACCACCGGAATATGGGCGA
>JAUNRO010000052.1:0-9699 GCA_030544185.1 Propionibacteriaceae bacterium
ATGCTCTGGGCCGACGGAAAACTCGAGAACCCGGAGCGATGGCTGTGAAGACCCTGCCGGAGCGACGGGCGCGGTGCCCGCACTCGCGCGTTCGCGGGTCAGGCCCGTGGGTGAGCCTGCTCGAACGCGGCCCGCAATCGGTCGTTCGTCACGTGCGTATAGATCTGGGTCGTCGCCAACGACGCGTGACCGAGCATCTCCTGGACGCTGCGCAGATCGGCCCCACCCTCCAACAGGTGGGTGGCCATCGCGTGGCGCAGGCCGTGCGGGCCCAGATCAGGCGCGCCGGGGACCGCCGCGAGCGCCCGATGAACGATCCGCCGGACGACCCGGGGGTTGATCCGCCCACCGCGTTCACCCAGGAAGACCGCTGTCCCCGACTCGTCGGTGGTCAGCTCGGTGCGCTGAGCGAGCCAATCGTCGAGCGCGCGCCAGGCGGGCGCCCCCATCGGGACGGCCCGCTCCTTGTTGCCCTTGCCGATGACGCGGAGCACACGGCGCTCGGCGTCGAGGTCACCCAGGTCGAGCCCGCACAGCTCGGACACCCGCACCCCGGCGGCATAGAGGACTTCGAGCAGCGCGGCGTCGCGCGCACCGACCGGACCGGGTTCCTCCGCCGCACGAGTGATCATGGCGCGCAGCAGTGTCTCCGCTTCGGCCTGGCTGAGCGTGACGGGCAGGCGGCGCGGGAGCTTGGGCGAGCGCAGGCCCAGGGCCGGATCGGCGGGCAGCCGCTCGGTGCGGTGGCACCAGGCGAAGAACACCCGTGCGGTTGCGGCCCGCCGTTGGAGGGTCGTGCGCTCGGCGCCCAGGGTGCCCTGGTGGGCGAGCCAACTCCGCAGATCCCGACGCTCGACGGCGGTCAGATCCTGGTGACCGAGCCGGTGCAGGTGGGCGAAGAGATGGGTGAGATCGCCGGCATAGGCCCGGACGGTGTGCTCGGACAAGTGCCGCTCGCGCTCGAGGTGGGCCACATAGTCCCCACGGACGGCGACCAGGGCCGCCGGCAGGTCAGCCGCGTGGTCGTCGGTCTCACTCATCACCCCAGTCTGCGACGTCCCGTGCCCGAGGCGCGCACCGGCGCGCCGGCTTCCCACCCGAGGCGCGCACCGCCACATCCCTTTCTGCCAAGGCGCGCACCGACGCACCCCCTTCCACCCAAGGGGCGCCGCGGCGCACCAAGGTCGGCGTAGCGTGATCACGGTGTCCGCGAGTGTCGGACCGCCCGGGCGCACATCGGTACTATGCCCAGCGACCAGCAGCCTGACCCGAGGACTACGCATGACCGCTCCGGAGACCACTCCCCTCGCCGACCTGACCGATGGGGGCGCGGTGCGCCCGATCACCCGCTGGGGGACGCCGGTCATGCACGCGAAGACCCGGCCGGTGACCGGCTTCGGCAGTGACGAGCTGCGGACGCTGGTGCGGGACATGTTCGCGACCATGGAGGCCGCCTCCGGCGTGGGCCTGGCGGCGACGCAGGTCGGTGTGGACCTCGCGGTGTTCGTCTATGCCTGCCCCGATGGCGATGAGGTCCGCCAGATCGGAGTCGTCTGCAATCCGGTCGTCACCCTGCCCGAGGGCAAGGATCGGCGACTCGAGTCGACCGACGAGGGTTGCCTCTCGCTGCCCGGTGGCTATCAGCCGCTGGCCCGCCCCGACAAGGCCACCTGCACGGGGCAGGATTTCGACGGCAACGAGATCACGATCGAGGGCACGGGCCTGTTGTCGCGTTGCCTCCAGCACGAGACCGACCATCTGAACGGCACCGTGTTCGGTGACCGACTCTCGTCGCGCTCCCGCAAGAAGCTCTATGCCCAACACGAGGAACTCGCCGAGCGCTACCTCGACGACTGGCCGATCTCGCCCAAGCAGCCTGCGACCTGACCGCCCGGCCCGCTGGGCGATGCCACGGCCATGATCATTCCGCCGTTGCGGTCTCACCGCAGGACATAACAGGCCACTGCGGCGGCCGCGGCGACGTTGAGGGAATCGATCCCGGCACACATCGGGATGACCGCGACCTCATCGGCTTCGTCGATCCATTCCGCGGACAGCCCGTCACCTTCGGTCCCGAGCAGGATCGCGACCTTCTCGTCCGCCGCCAGTGACTCCGCCACCTCATCGAGCGTCCGGGCTCCGGACGCCAGGGCCAGGGCCACCACCCGATAGCCCGCCGCGCGCAACGCGCCCACGGCACCGGACCAGTCCTCGAACCGTGCCCAGGGCAGGGAGAAGACTGCGCCCATGGCGACCTTGATCGATCGGCGATACAGGGGGTCGGCAGCCCGCGGTGCCAGCAGTGCCCCGTCCCAGCCGAGCCCCGCCGCACACCGCAGGATCGCGCCGACGTTGGTGTGGTCGACAATGTCCTCCAGCACCACCAGCCGACGCAATCCCAGCAGGTCGGCGACCCGGTGCCGCGTCTCCCGGTGCAACGATGCCAGCGCCCCACGGTGCACGTGGAATCCCGTCACCTGCTCGGCGAGCGCCGCACTCACGACATACACCGGCACCCCAGGGTGGGCCGTCAGCACGTCCGACAGCGACCCCAACCACCGCTCGGCCAACAGGAATGACCGCGGTCGAAACCCCGCCTCGATCGCGCGCCGGATGACCTTCTCTCCCTCAGCGATGAACAGGCCCTCGGCGGATTCCAGATGTCGCCTCAGCGAGACATCGCGCAGGCGGACATAGTCCGCGAGCCTCGGATCGCCCGCGTCGGTGATCTCGACGCGTGTCACACTGCCCGGACTGTCCAGCGGCCCTCGTGCTGCGTGAGCTCCAGCGCCAGGTCGAAGGTCTCCGACATCAACTCGTCGGTGAGCGTGTCCGCCAGCGGCCCGGCGGCGACGACCGTCCCCTGCTTCAACAGCAACGCGTGCGTGATCCCGAGGGGGATCTCCTCCACGTGGTGGGTGACCAGGACGCTGGCGGGGGCATAGGGGTCCTCCGCGAGCTCCGACAACGTCGCCACGAGTGACTCCCGGCCAGCCACGTCCAGCCCGGCCGCGGGCTCGTCGAGCAGCAGCATCTCGGGGTCGGTCATCAGCGCTCGCGCGATCTGCACCCGCTTGCGCTCACCCTCGGACAGCGTGCCGAACGTCCGGTCGGCCAAGTGGTCGACGTGCAGCTGCACCAACAGCTCGTCGGCACGCTCCTGGTCCATATCGTCGTACTGCTCGTTCCAGCGCCCCGTCACCGCATAGGCCGCCGTGACGACCACATCACGCACCCGCTCCCCGCGCGGGATCCGGTCGGCGAACGCTGCTGAGGTGACGCCGATGCGCGGCCGCAGCTCGAACACATCGACCTTCCCGAGCCGCTCGCCGAGCAGTTCCGCGGTCCCCGAGGAGGGATGCATGTGCCCGGAGATGATCTGCATGAGTGTTGTCTTGCCCGCACCATTGGGGCCGATGATGACCCAGCGGTCCTCCTCATCCACCTGCCAGGTGATGCGGTCGAGCAGGGTCGCCCCGTTGCGCACGAGGGAGACGTCGACAAGATCCACGACTGCGGCCATGGCGCAAACCTACCAACCGCATCCCGTTCCCTTCGCTGATGGCGCACGTGTCCCGCCCACGTACGCCGCGGAAGTACCGTGGTCGGGTGCACCTGTCCGCCGCGATCGCCCTGACCGCCAATCTGAACGCCGCTCGGCACACGACGCTCAGCCCCGAGGTCGCGGCCCGGGCGGTCGTCGGCGACCACGCCGCGCACCATGTGGTTGACCACCACGGCCTGCTCGGCCTCGACCCGTTGTCGGCCAGCGAGCTCGATGCGGCGATCGCGGCCGCCCTGCTGCTGGTGGACTCGGACTGGCTGCTCGCGATCCCGCGTCCTGGCCGGCTGGCACCGCTGGCCGGCCCGCCCGATCTCACGTCCCACGCCCTCGAGGCCGGTGCCGCTGTTGTCCCGGCACGCAGCGGCCCCGCGTGGATCCCGCACGCGGTCGGTCCCGCGATCCAGTGGTTGATCCTGCCGGCCCGCGCACCCCAGCTCACCCCGGATCCGGCCGAAGCCGATCGGCTGCTCCGCCAACTCGTCGTCCGGGCGGGGCGCAGCCTCGCCGATCTCCCCCTCGGCACCACCGAGCGCCCGGAGATCGACCCGCCCCCGGCACTGCCTCCGGCGTACGGCCAGCGCTCCCAGCAGGCCCTCGCCCGCGCCTGGCAGCTGAGCCACGCGCTCAAGGCGGCGCTCGCCGACGACGGCGACACGCTGCACCTGCACGCGATCGAGGCGCGCCGCCGGACGCTCAGCGAGCTCCGCGATGCCGCGGACCAAGCCCTCTGCGCCGCCGTCAGCTGGACGGGTGCGGACTGATCCGCAGTGGCTCAGGCGCCCACGGCGTGCAGCCCGCCATCGACGTGGACGATCTCACCGGTGGTTGCGGGGAAGAAGTCGCTCAGGAGCGCGACCACGGCCTTGGCCGTCGGCCCATTGTCCTTGGCATCCCAGCCGAGGGGGGCGCGCTGGCCCCATACGTCGTTGAAGGCCTCCGCTCCCGGGATCGCCTTCTTGGCGATCGTCTCCAGGGGGCCTGCGGCGACGAGGTTGGACCGGATCCCCTCCGGCCCGAGATAGCGCGCGAGATAGCGGCTGGTCGATTCGAGTGCGGCTTTGGCGACGCCCATCCAGTCGTACGCCGGCCAGGCGACCGTCGCGTCGAACGTGAGACCCACGACCGAGCCACCCTCGGTCATCAGCGGCTTGCAGGCCATGGCGAGGGAGACCAGGGAGTATGCCGAGATGCGCACCGCCGCGTCGACATCCGCACCCGGGGCCTCGAGGAACTTGCCGCCCATAGAGGTCGCGGCGTTGGCGAACGCGATCGAATGGACAACGCCGTCGACGCGGTCCATCCCGACCTCGCGAAGCCGATCGGCGAGGGTGGTGAGGTGGTCGGCCTCGGAGACATCGAGCTCCAGCAACGGCGGCACCGGCTCGAGCTTCTGGATCACCCGGTTGGACAGCCGCATCGCTCGGCCGAAATTGGACACCACGACCTTGGCGCCCTCTGCCTGCGCGATGCGCGCGACCTCATAGGCGATCGAGGTGTTGTGGGTGAGCCCGGTGACGAGCACGTTCTTGCCGTCGAGAATTCCCATGGCTGCGTCTTTCTGGAGAGTCGGAATCAGTGGCCCATGCCGAGGCCGCCGTCGACCGGGATGACCGCACCGGAGATATAGCCGGCGCCGTCGGAGGCCAGGAATTCCACTGTCGCGGCGATATCGGCGACTTGACCGAGCCGGCCCAGCGGGATCTGGCCCCGATAGGCCTTGACCTGGTCCTCGGGCAACACCGCGGTCATGTCAGTCTCGATGAAGCCGGGGGCGATCACGTTCGCGGTCACGTTGCGCGAGCCGAGTTCGCGGGCGATCGAGCGGGCCATGCCGACCAGACCGGACTTCGACGCCGCATAGTTCACCTGGCCGGCCGAGCCCAGGAGGCCGACGACGGAGGAGATGAAGATGATCCGGCCGAACCGGGCGCGCATCATCGCGCGGGCGGCTCGCCGCGCGACCCAGAAGCTGCCGGTGAGATTCGTCTCGATGACCTTGTCCCAGTCCTCGTCGGAGACCCGGACCATCAGGTTGTCGGCGGTGACGCCGGCGTTGGCGACCAGCACCTCGATCGCGCCGTGGGCGTCCTCGACCGTCTTGAACGCGGCGTCGACCTGGTCGGCATCGGTGACATCGCACTGCACCCCGAGGACCCCGTCGGGGACGTCCCCGCTGCGATAGGTCGCGGCCACGTGGTGGCCCGCGGCGGCGAGATGCGCGGCGATGGCGCGCCCGATGCCCTTGCTGCCACCGGTGACGAGGACGGAGCGCGCGGGGGACGCGGCGGAGTCAGTCATGGGGCCACCCTGCCACAACACCCCCGCGTGGCGCGCGCCTCGGGCGCGGCAGCCGGAACGGAGATCGCGAGGCGTATGGTTGACAGATGGCTAGCGGGCACCCTGTGCGACGCACCGGTCGGCGGCCCGGATCGGACGCGCTGATCACCGACGCCGCCCACGGGCGGTCGAAAGACCTGCGCGGGCGGGAGGTGCGCTACCTCATCACGATGGGGTTCCGCGTCGCGTGCTTCATCGCACTGATCTTCGTCCCCAACAACGCCATCCGTCTGGTGCTGATCATCCTGCCGGCCCTGGCCGTGCTCGCCGCCAACGCGGTCGAACAGCGCGCCGCCAAGCTGCGCCCCAGCGAGGGCGTCGAGCGCGGTGAGCCGGAATACCGCCTCGCGTTACCGAAGGAATCGACCGACGTCGTCTCCGGTGAGGTGGTCGACGACTGACGCCGGTCGCCCGGAGCGACGCTAGCCCCCGATGGCACTCATTGGACGATCGGGCTGGAGGAAGCTCGGGTCATCGATGCCGTGCCCGGGAAGCTTCGCGGCGACGGCCTGCACCCAGCGCATGGCGATTTCCTCATCATTCGCCCCCGCGCGCAGCGGTGCGCGCAGATCGGACTCCTTGCGGGCGAACAGGCAGGTCCGCAACTGGCCGTCGGCGGTGAGCCGAACCCGGTCGCAGGCACCGCAGAACGGCCGGGTCACCGCGGCGATGACACCGACCCGCTGGGGCGTACCCGCAACCTGGAACAGCTCCGCCGGTGCCGCCCCGCGCGCCGCGCGATCCGCCGGTTCCTCGACGAGGGTGAACCGTTCGGCGACCAGCGCATGGATCTCGTCGGCGGTGACCATCTCGCTGCGCCGCCACCCGTGCTGGGCATCCAGCGGCATCTGCTCGATGAACCGCAGCTGCACGCCCTTCTCCCCCGCCCAGGCCACCAGGTCCGGCGCCTCGTGGTCGTTGATGCCCCGCATGAGCACAGCGTTGATCTTGACCGGGGCGAGCCCGGCCGCCACAGCGGCGTCGATGCCCGCGAGGACGTCAGCGAGCCGGTCGCGCCGGCTGAGCGTGCGGAAGGTCTGCGGATCGAGGGTGTCGAGCGAGATGTTGATGCGGTCCAGACCGGCCGTGGCGAGGGCGTCGGCACGATCGGCGAGGCCGATCCCGTTGGTGGTGAGGGCAAGTCCGGGCTTCGCCCCGTCGGGGGTGCGCAGCGTGGCCAGCTCGGCAACCAGCGCTTCGAGCCCGGACCGCAGCAGCGGCTCGCCACCGGTCAGCCGGATCGTGGTGATGCCGAGCCGTTCCACCCCGATCCGCACCAGCCGGATCAGTTCGGCGTCGCTGAGCACCTCCTCGCGTGGCAGCCACGGCAATCCCTCGGCGGGCATGCAATAGCTGCAACGCAGGTTGCAGCGATCGGTCAACGACAGTCGCAGGTCCGTCGCGACCCGGCCATGGCTGTCGACGAGGCGCAGCGAGGTCGGTTCGGGCATGCGGACGAGTCTAGGTCGCAACTCTCCGTGCGCCGACCGGGGCGCTGGCGGGGCAGTGGAGGCGGCGTGTCATGATCGGCACTGGGAATCCGCCAACGACCGCGGCCGTGAGCCCAACCGGCCCGGGAAGGACATGCCGATGACCGAGGATCAGCACGTGAGCCTCCAGGCCTGGGTGGACACACTCACCGACCGGCTGGACACCGGATACGAGGTCGATGAGGAGTCGATGCACATCATTTTGGATCTCGCCCGGGATGCCGCTCACGAGGTTGCCCGGCCCGCCGCTCCCCTGACCACCTTTCTCGTGGGCGTAGCCGTCGGCCGGGGGACGTCCCTCGGCGCCGCCGCTGCCCGCGCGACCGAGCTTGCACTGGCCCAGGAGGGCGACGCGGGCGACGCCGCCCAGCAGGACTGACGAACGCCGCGAGCCGAGTAGGGTTGACCGGGTGAACAGGCTCTGGAAACGATGGATCGCGCTCGCCATCTTCGTGGTCGTGCTGGGCATCGCGTTCGCCTTTCTCGGCCGGTGGCAGCTGGACCGGCTCGATCAGCGCCAGGCGCGCAACGAGACCATCCTCGCCAACGAGGCCGCGGCGCCGAAACCGTTCGATCAGGTCTTCGGGCCCGACATCACGATCACCGATGACGATCAGTGGCAGCGCGTGCTCGCCACGGGCACGTTCGATGCCACGAACCAGTTCCAGGTCCGCTATCGGTTCAACAACTCCCAGCCGGGTTATGAGGTCGTCACCCCGCTGCGGACCACGAGCGGCGAGACCATCTTGGTCAACCGCGGCTTCATCCTCGTCCCGCGCGGTGAGGAGATTCCGACGGCTCTGCCGCCCCCGCCGGCCGGACAGGTCACAGTCATGGGCCACACCCGGCGCAGCGAACAGGGCAAGCCGCAGGCGACCGACCCGGTCAATCACCAGATCCGTCTCATCAATGCGCCGGCGATCGGCGATGTGCTGCCCTATCCCGTCCTCGACGGCTGGGTCGCGACCCTGGAGATGAACCCGGCCCAACAGGCGGAGTTCGAGACGCTGACCCTGCCGGAGATCTCCGACGGGCCCCACTTCTGGTACGCCATGCAGTGGTTCCTGTTCGCCCTCATCGGCCTCACCGGTCTGGTCGTGTTCATCCGCAGCGACCTCCGCGAGCGCCGCGCGAAGCGTAGGCCCGAGACCGCAAGCCTTCTCCCCTGACCACCCGGGACGTTCCTTGCTCGCCGACGTCGTCGATCTGCTGCGCTGTCCGCACTGCGCCGATCCCCTCGTCCTTGATGGGCGCACGGCGGGCTGTGCGCGAGGGCACCGGTTCGATGTGGCGCGCCAGGGCCAGCTCAACCTGCTGCGCCGTCCGGCGGGCGCGACGGCGGACACGGCCGCGATGGTCGCGGCGCGGGCCGAGTTCCTCTCCCGTGGCCACTATGCGCCGATCGCGGAACTGGTGGTCGCCGCTGCTGCCGACGCCCTGCCCGGTGACCCTCGCCCGGATGGCCCCGTGGCCGTGGAGCCGGGCGCGGGGACCGGTTACTACCTCGCAACGGTGCTGGACCGGCTCCTCGAGACCGCCCCTGTGGCGCGAGGCATCGCGAGCGATCTCTCGGCGTACGCCTGCCGCCGCGCCGCCAAGCTGCCCCGCACCGGCGCGATCGTGGCGGACACGTGGGCCGGGCTGCCGATTCGCGATGCCGTCGCCGACATCGTCTTGACGGTCTTCGCGCCCCGCAATTGGAGCGAGTTCGCCCGGATCTGCGCGCCCAGCGGCCGCGTGCTGGTGGTCACTCCCCTGCCCGATCACTTGCGGGAGGTCCGCCTGGCGCGCGGCCTCATGGCCATCGAGAAGGCCAAGCACGAGCGGCTGCTCGCCGAGGCGGAGCCGTGGTTGCGCCATGCCGGGCACGAGGGACTGCGCTATCGCCGCACGTTCACCACCGACGAGATCACCGCCCTGGTCGCGATGGGCCCCAACGCCTTCCATGCGGACGCGGGCGCACCGACAGCGAAGACGGAACCGCTCGAGACGACCATTGCCGTGCGGCTGGATGCGTTCGAGCCGAATCAGCGCTGCGTATAGACCCGGCCCGGCTGGGTCGACCCGCCCATCAACTCGGTGACGGTCACCAGTGTGTAGCCGCGAGCCTTCAGCCCCGAGACGATCGCGGGTGCGGCATCGACGGTCGTGCCGTGCAGGTCGTGCATGAGGACGATCGCTCCCGGCTGGGCCTGGTTGAGCACGCGGTTGGTCACCGTCGTCGCGTTGCGGTCGCGCCAGTCCAACGTGTCGACGCTCCAGAGGATGACGCTCAACCCCTGTTCCCGGGCGATGCTGTCGACGGTG
>JAUNRO010000052.1:9709-13050 GCA_030544185.1 Propionibacteriaceae bacterium
TGCGGGGCGCGGTGGGGGGGCCGGAAGACCGTGGGGGTGACACCGGAGGCGGCGCGGACCTGGGCCTGGTTGTCGGCGAGCTGCGCGCGGATGCTCGCGGCCCCCAGCCCCGTCAGGTCGGGGTGGCTGCGGGAATGATTGCCGATCTCCATGCCCATGTCCCGCATCCGGCGCACGGTCGCCGCGCGGCCGGGCACGCTGTTGCCGATCACGAAGAAGGTGGCCTTCGCATTCTCCCGGCCGAGGGTGTCGAGCAGGCGATTGGTGTGGGCGCTCGGGCCGTCGTCATAGGTCAGCGCGATGCACCGTTGGACCGAGCAGTCCACGCGCCCGGGGCCCTGGACGATGCCGCGGTCGCTGCGCCAGGTGATCGTGCCCCGCTGGAAGGACTGGTCGCAGATCCGCACCCCGCCCTCGCTGCGACAGGTCTCATTGGAGACCGGATAGCCATAGCGACCACGTTCCCAGCCCGTCGAGGCCCAGTGGGCGCCGATGGCGCCACTGAACACGGCGTGCGCGCCGGAGGCGGGCGACCAATAGATCGAACCCCTCTCGAACACCTGGAAACATCCGCCACCGGGCAGCCCGCAGGACTCACCCGATGTGGGGTAGCCGACGACGGAGTTCTCCCAGCCGATGCGCGTCCAGCCATCGAAGATCGCACCGAACACGCGGTGGGCACCCGCCTGCGGCTGGTAATAGATGCTGCCGTTCTGGAAGTGCTGGCCACAGCCACCGCGCACGAGACCGCAGAACTCGTCGGAGACCGGATAACCGGATGCCCCGCGCTCCCAGCCGAAGATCGTCCACACGTGCCGGATCAGCCCATGGGTCTCGAAGGCGCCGGTCGCGGGCGACCAATAGATCGAACCGCGCTCGAAGTGCTGTCCGCAGCCGCTGCGGGTCAACCCGCAGAACTCCGGGGTGGTCGGCTCACCGACGATCGAGCGCGTTCGCTGCCACGCAGCACCGATCGCTCCACCCACGGGGTGCGCCGCTTGGGCGTGGGTCGGCATCAGGACCGCGAGCAACAGCAGGATGACCCCAATGCGCAGGACGCGTTTGGGCGATCGGGACATGCGGACTCCTCAGAATCAAGGTCGAACAACGGCACCATAGGCCGATGTGCGCTCATTTGCTTGTCTTTGCCCGTGAGCGCTCGCGTGTCGGGCGCCCGGGTCAGATCTGTCACGATGACCGGGAGCCCGGTGAGATGGCCGCCAGCGGCCTCGGCGCCCTTCTTATGATGGTGACGGCGGTCGTGGCCAACACCCGGCACCGGTCGGACGCCAGATGCCCACCCCGGAGCACCAGCGCTTGCGCAAACCCTGCGCGGCTAGTGGGATTGCCCCTGATGGGACGGGGCCGCAATCGGTGGCCTGACCACCACGTGGGCCGGAGTCGCTCGTTTCGTTCACCGGAACGGTTTCCACGACGCTACTGGGCAGTTGCCTAATGTCGGTGCACTGCCTGGCAGTGGCTCCTCCGAACCACGAACGACGGAGAGTCATCAATGAGGAGGAACTCCATGTCCGACCGCAAGGCGCAGCATCAGCAGCTCGCCGAGGCCCTGCTGGAAGCCTACGAAACGAAGCAGCCCATCCCGCCGCTTCGCAGCACGCTCGACGACATGACCGTCGAGGACTCGTATGCGATCCAGCTCATCCAGGAGAAAGCTCTGGAGGCCAAGGGTGGCACGCTGATCGGTCGCAAGATCGGCCTGACTTCTCTCGCCATGCAGAAGCAGCTCGGAGTCGACAGCCCCGACTTCGGCTTCATGTTCGACGATCCGCGTTTCATCGGCAACGACGATGCGCATTTCGATTCCACGAACTTCATCCAGCCCAAGATCGAGCCGGAGCTCGCCTTCTATCTGAAGGAAGACCTGGCCGGTCCTGGAATCACCCTGGAGCAGGCTGTCGAGGCGATCGACACGGTCCACATGGCCATCGAGATCATCGACTCCCGCGTGGAGAACTGGGACATCAAGCTCGTCGACACCGTCGCTGACAACGCGTCCTATGGAGCCATCGCCTGGTCGAAGGTTCCGATCGACCTGGACAAGGACGACCTCACCACGATCGCGTGCACCCTGTACGTCGATGGTGAAGTCGCCGGCCAGGGCACGGGCGCGGACGTCATGGGCCATCCCGCAGCCCCGCTGCAGTGGCTCGCCAACACCCTCGGTGAACAGGGTGTGTCGCTGAAGGCCGGTCAGGTCGTCCTGCCCGGAAGCTTCTGCGGCGCTGTCGCCGTGCAAGCCGGCACGACCGCCAAGGCGGACTACGGCCCGTATGGCACATTCACCATCCACTTCGACTGACAGGAGGGCTACTAGTGGACCCCAGGGATCGTAAGGATCGTCCTTACACCGCAGCGATTGTGGGACCGGGCAATATCGGCTCGGACCTCATGTTCAAACTACTGCGACGCAGCCAGTACATCCAGCCGACCTACATGATCGGCGTCGACCCGACCTCCGATGGTCTCACCCGTGCCGAGCGGCTGGGCATCACGGCGTCCGCGGAGGGCGTGGATTGGCTGCTCGCCCAGGACGAACTGCCGGATTTCGTGTTCGACTGCACCAGCGCCAGGGCCCACTTGGCTGCCGCGCCGAAGTACGCCGAGGCCGGAATCCACACAATCGATCTGACCCCTGCCGCCGTGGGTCCCTACCTCTGCCCTCCGGTGAACCTCGACTCGCTCGAGGATGTCGCCAACGTCAACATGATCACCTGTGGTGGTCAGGCCACTACGCCCATGGTGGCCGCCGTGTCCCGGGTCGTCCCGGTCGACTATGCCGAGATCGTTGCCTCGATCGCGTCCAAGTCGGCGGGCCCCGGGACCCGGGCCAACATCGATGAGTTCACCGAGACGACCGCCGCGGCCCTCGAGTCCGTCGGTGGCGCCAAGAACGGCAAGGCGATCATCATCCTCAACCCGGCCGAGCCGCCGCTGATGATGCGCAACACGGTGTACTGCTCGCTGCCCGAGGAGGCCGCCGAGCCGGGCAAGCTGCAGGACGAGGTGCGCGAGTCCATCGCCAAGATGGTCGAGACCGTCCAGGACTACGTTCCGGGGTACGCCCTGACCGCCGACCCGCAGTTCGACCACGCCCGTCCGGAATGGCGGGACTGGGGCCGGGTCACCTGCCTCGTCCAGGTGAAGGGTGCCGCGGACTACCTGCCGGAGTACGCCGGCAACCTCGACATCATCACCGCCGCCGCGACGCGGACCGGCGACATGCTCGTCGAGCGGATCGAAGCACACAAGAAGGTGGGGGCCGACGCATGACCGATACCCAGGTGCGCATCACCGATACCACGCTGCGCGATGGCTCG
>JAUNRO010000053.1 GCA_030544185.1 Propionibacteriaceae bacterium
AGCCCGAGCCCGAGCCCGAGCCGCAGGCCAAGGCAGCCCCGAAGAAAAAGTCGTCCGGCTCCGGCCAAGGCACCGAGGTGACCCTCCCCGCGCTCGGCGAGTCCGTGACCGAGGGAACGATCTCGCGCTGGCTGAAGCAGGTCGGCGACTCCGTCGAGGTCGATGAGCCGCTGGTCGAGATCTCCACTGACAAGGTCGACACCGAAGTGCCGTCGCCCGTGGCCGGCACCGTGCTCGAGCACCGCGCCGAGGAAGACGAGTCCGTCGAGGTCGGCGCCGTGCTCGCGATCGTCGGCGACGCCGATGCCGCCGCGTCCGACGACGACGAGCCGGTCGAGGACGACCAGCAGGAGGCGCGCGGGGAGGAGACCGAGACCAGCGACGCCCAGACGGTCGAGGAGCCCGAGGACCAGACCGAGGCCGGCGATGAGGGCGGTCAGAAGCCGATTCCGGCGCCCAAGCCCGAGGGCGATGAGGAGCCGGCCGAGCCGAAGGCGAAGGCCGCGCCCAAGCCCGAGACGAAGGCCGCGCCGAAGCAGCCCGAGCCCAAGGCCGAGTCGAAGACCGCGCCGAAGCCTCAGGACCCGGCGGAGAACAAGGTCGCGCCGCGGTCCAGTGGCGAGGAGACCTATGTCACGCCGCTGGTGCGCAAGCTGGCGGCCGAGCATGGCGTGGATCTCGGCTCGCTGCAGGGCACCGGTGTCGGTGGCCGGATCCGCAAGCAGGACGTGCTTGCGGCCGCGGAGGAGGCCAAGAAGGCTCCCGCAGCTCCGGCCGCGGGCGCAGCTGCGCCGTCGAAGCCGCCGGCACGGACCAAGTCGGAGCCCTCGGCCGAGATCCTCGCCAAGCGCGGGACCACCGAGAAGCTGTCGCGGATGCGGCTCACCATCGCCAGGCGGATGGTGGAGTCCCTACAGGGCTCCGCCCAGCTCACCGCCACCGTCGAGGTCGACATGACCCCGATCTCGCGGCTGCGGGCGATCGCCAAGGACGGCTTCCGGGCCGCCCACGGCACCGGGCTGTCCTATCTGCCGTTCATCACGGTTGCTGTCGTCGAGGCGCTGCGGCACTTCCCGAAGGTCAACGCCACTATCGACACCGAGGCGAAGACGGCCACCTACGCCGACGCCGAACACATCGGCATCGCGGTGGATACCGAACGCGGGCTGATGGTGCCGGTCGTGCAGAACGCCGGGGATCTGAACCTCGCGGGTCTGGCCAAGCGCATCGCCGAGCAGGCGGAGAAGGCGCGCACCGGCACGGTCCTCCCGGACGATCTCGTCGGCGGCACGTTCACGATCACCAACTACGGCTCGACGGGGACGCTGTTCGACACCCCGATCATCAACCAGCCGCAGGTGGCCATCATGGGCACCGGGGCGCTGGTGAAGCGGCCGATGGTGATCTCTGATCCGGCCCTCGGCCAGGTCATCGCGATCCGCGACATGATGTATCTCTCGCTCACCTATGACCATCGTCTCGTTGACGGCGCCGACGCGTCGCGCTTCTTGGCGGCGGTCAAGGAGCGGCTGGAGGAGGCCGACTTCGCGGCCGAACTCGGCGTCTGAGCAGTTCGAGCACAGCGGAGCCCGCGGCGTACCCATGCGCCGCGGGCTCCGTGCCGTCCGGGGAAGCTTGTCGGCACCGCCGCGCCCTGTGCTTAAGGTGCCACCAGCAGGGCACGCGCGCCGTATCCGCCCACTCCGCAGCACGACACCCACCCAAGGGCGCGCATGCGCGTCACTGAGTGGAGGTCATGATGCGAGGTCGTCACTCATGATGCGAGGTGAACGCTCGTGCTGCGAGGCGGCTGACCGCCCGGAACAGCCAGCGGCGCAGCCAAGGACCACCGCACACCGGAGCAGCCCGGTCGATGCTGAAGCCAGGCTGGGCAGCCGCCGGGCCAAGGGGCATCCGGCGGCGTATCATCGCCGCCATGTCCCGTCACTATCGCTGGCTCGGTCTCGTCGACTATCAACAGACCTGGGATCTGCAGCGTGAACTGCACGCCCAAGCCGCCGCCGGAGGCACCGAGACGGTGCTGATGCTCGAGCACCATGCGGTCTATACGGCTGGGCGGCGGACGCTGCCGGAGCATCGTCCGATCGACGGGACGCCCGTGATCGACGTGGACCGCGGCGGGCTCATCACCTGGCACGGGCCGGGCCAGTTGGTCGGCTATCCGATCGTGCGGCTGCCCGACGGGGTCGGGGTCGTGGACTACATCCGCCGGGTCGAGGAGGCGATGATTCGCTATCTCGCCGAGCTCGGCCTCACCACCGGTCGTGTCCCCGGCCGCGCCGGCGTGTGGCTGGCCGCCGCCGCAAACAAGCCGGAACGCAAGATCGCCCAGGTCGGCGTGCGGGTGGCCCACAAGACCGCCATGCACGGCTTCTCCCTCAACGTCTGCCCAGACATGAGCTGGACCAAGACGATCGTGCCCTGCGGCATCACCGATGCGGGGGTGACCTCGATCGCGCTGGAGCTGGACGAGGCGCCGACGCTCCGGCAGGCGGCCGACGGCATGGAGCGCCAGCTGGAGGAGTTGCTCACCTGGGAGCCGTTCGCGATGGCCCCCGATATCCACACGGTCACCGAGGAGCCCGCACCCGCACCCGCGGGCGTGAGCTATGGCCTGAGCCTCTGATCCGACCGCTCATTGACAAGGGGATCCGCGATGCCCCGGACACTGGGCCGGCCTGGATCCAGGGCGTAGGATGAACCGGTGACTGTTTCTCCCGAAGGCCGCAAACTGCTCCGCGTCGAGGTCCGCAATGCCGAGACCCCGATCGAGAGGAAGCCGTCCTGGATCAAGACGACCGCCAAGATGGGTGCGGAATACCGCGACCTCAAGCGGCTGGTCGCCGACGAGGACCTGCACACGGTGTGCCAGGAAGCGGGGTGTCCCAACATCTTCGAGTGCTGGGAGGACCGCGAGGCGACCTTCCTGATCGGTGGCGACAGCTGCACCCGGCGCTGCGATTTCTGCCAGATCGAGTCGAAGAAGCCAACCGACTACGACACCACCGAGCCCCTGCGGGTCGCGGAGTCGGTGCAGAAGATGGGCCTGCGCTATGCGACCATCACCGGCGTCTGTCGCGACGACCTGCCCGATGAGGGCGCCTGGCTCTATGCGGAGACCATCCGCAAGGTGCATGAGCTCAACCCGGACGTGGGCGTGGAGATGCTCGCCCCCGACTTCTCCGGCAAGAAGGAGTTCCTCGATCAGATCTTCGAGACCCGGCCTGAGGTGTTCGCCCACAACGTCGAGACCGTCCCGCGGATCTTCAAGCGGATCCGCCCGGGCTTCCGATACGAGCGGTCGCTGCAGGTCCTCACCGACTCCCGCGCAGCGGGCCTGGTCACCAAGTCCAACCTGATCCTCGGCATGGGCGAGACCCGCCCGGAGATCGAGCAGGCGCTGCACGAGTTGTTCGATGCCGGCACGGAGATCATCACGATCACCCAATATCTGCGCCCCACTCCCCAGCACCACCCGATCGATCGCTGGGTGACGCCGCAGGAGTTCGACGAACTCGGTGCGCTCGCCCGCGAGCTCGGCTATTCGGGAGTGATGAGCGGACCATTGGTCAGGTCGAGTTATCGGGCCGGGCGGCTCTATCGTGAGGCCATGGCCCAGCGGGAGTCCGTTCCCACCCAGGCCTGACCCCTGTTGACCCACACCGACGAGAAAGCAGTCGATGGCTGAGAATCTGACGCCGCGCCAGGCGTACGCCAAGGCGGTTGCCGAGCAGAAGGCCGCGAAGAAGGCGGCCAAGGCGGCCCGGAAGGGCTCCAAGGACCCCAATCAGATGGGCCGGTTCCGCCAGATCGCGGAGTCCTACAAGCTCACGGCGCAATATGACAAGTCGCTGACGCCGCTGACCATCCTGTGCTTCGTCGTGCCGATCACCATCTCGATCGTGATCGCGATCCTCACCGATGCATCGCTGTTCTCCTGGATCATGACGGTGCTCACCGGCATCATGGCCGGCCTGCTGCTGGCGATGCTGCTGCTGGTCAACAAGACCAAGAAGGCGACCTATCAGCGCTATGCCGGTGAGGTCGGCTCCGCCGAGGTGGCGCTGCAGATGCTCGGCAAGAAGTGGGTGCATGACCCGGTGATCGCGGCGACCAAGCACAAGGACGTCGTCCACCGCGCGGTCGGTCCGGCCGGCATCGTGCTCGTCGCCGAGGGCGATCCCAACCGCGCCCGGCAGCTGTTGCTGAACGAGGAACGCAAGCACGAGAAGTTCATCCACAACGTCGCGATCCATGCGATCCAGATGGGCGACAAGGAGGGCCAGGTCCCGCTCAGCCAGCTGGAGAAGCATGTGCGGAAGCTGCCGAAGGCCCTGCAGCCCCACCAGGTCACCGATGTGCGCAACCGGCTGCGCGCCATCGATGCCGTGCGACCGAAGCTGCCCATGCCGAAGGGGCCGATCCCGACCTCAATGAAGGGCATGCGCAAGGGCATGCGCGGACGCTGACGGGCGCTCACGAGGCGAGCACCACGTCGACGCTCTCGGCCCGCTCGTCGTTGCGGGCGACGATCCCGGACGACTCGTCACGGACACCGGCGGCCACGAGCGCCGCATAGCGGCCGCCGCGCGCGAGCAGTTGCTCGTGGGTGCCCTGCTCGGCGATCCGACCCTCGTGCAGCACGACGATCTGATCGGCGTTGCGGACCGTCGACAGCCGGTGGGCGATGGTGATCACGGTCCGGTCGCGGCCGACCCGGTCGAGGGCGGACTGCACCAGGGCCTCCGTGCGGGTGTCGAGCGCGCTGGTGGCCTCGTCGAGGATCAGCACCTTGGGATCGCGCAGCAGCGTCCGGGCCAGGGCCAGCCGCTGCTGTTCGCCACCGGAGAAGCGATGCCCGCGCGCCCCCACCATGGTGTCGTAGCCGTCCGGCAGCGACGCGATCACCTCGTGGATCTGCGCGTCCCGAGCCGCCTGTTCGATCTCGGCGTCGGTCGCCTCGGGACGGGC
The DNA here is from genome assembly GCA_030544185.1 of Propionibacteriaceae bacterium. The sequence continues at coordinate 4,993 of JAUNRO010000053.1, forward strand.
GAAGCGGAGGTTGTCCCGCACGGTGGCGTGCAACAGATAGGTTTCCTGGGAGACCACCCCGACGATCGCGGCACGCTCCGGCGACGGCACTGCGCGCAGATCAATCCCGTCCAGGGTGATCCGGCCCAGAGTGGGGTCGTCGAGACGCGCGAGGAGCGCGGCGAGGGTGGACTTCCCGGAACCGGTGGAACCGACCAGCGCGACAGTGGTGCCGGCAGGGATGGTCAGGTCGATCCCGGTCAGGGCGTCGCGGTCGGCATCGGGGTGACGATAGGTGAGGTGCTCCAGCTCGAGCGCGCCGCGCGCCGTGGCCGGATCGAGGTGGCGGGCGGTGGCGGGATCGGGCTCCGCGACATCGATGGGCAGGTCGAGGTATTCGAAGATCCGGCTGAACAGCGCCAGCGAGGCGGTGACCTGGACACCGATGGACAGCAGGCCCATCACCGGCCGGAAGATCCCGGCCTGGAGGGCGACGAAGGCGACAAGGGTTCCGATCGAGATCCCCGCTCCGGTGACCGGGAGCCCGGCCACCAGATAGAGCGCCGCAGGGACGATGGCGAAGACGATGCCCATGGTTGCGGTGCGCCAGCGACCGGCGATCTGGGCTGCGACCTCGAGATCCACCAGGCCCGCGCTGGAGGTGCGGAAGCGCTCCGCGAGTTGTTCGCTCGCACCGAGCGTCTTGCTGAGCCGGGCACCGCTGACCGACAGCGATTCCTCGACCTGGCCGTGCAGCCCCGCGAGGGCGCGCTGGCGCTTGTCGGTCGCATCGCGGCGCGCCCGGGCGACCGACCGGGTCACGAGCACGGCGGGCGGAATGACCACGAGCGAGAGCAGCGCAAGGGTCGGGCTCAGGGCAAGCATGGCGATGAGGGTGCCGACCACGGTGGCGATGTTGCCGGCGAGGGAGGTGGCGGTCGTGGTGACCACCCCCTGGAGGCCGGACACGTCATGGGTGAGCCGGGACTGCACCTCGCCGGAGCGGGTCCGGGTGAAGAACCCGAGCGGCTGGCGCTGGAGGTGGGTGAAGAGGTCGGTGCGCAGCCGGTGCATGATCCGCTGGCCGATGGTGGTGCTGATCCAGGTCTGGAGTACGCCCAGCACGCTCGCGACCACGGCGACGCCGACCATCGCGCCCACGAGGATCAGCAGCAGCCGGACATTCTGTTGTGGGATCGCGACGTCCACGAGCTCCTTGGTCAGGAACGGGTTCGCGAGCCCGAGGGTGGAGCTGCTGAGGATCAGCCCGAGCACCGAAGCGATCGTCCACCTGTGCGGTGCGAAGAGGGCGAGGATGCGGCGTCCGCTGACTGGATGGGCCGCGAGTTGGGCGCGGTCGCGCGGATCGGGCCGGGCGCCGGCGCCTGGGCCACGCGGTCCGTGACCGGCGGGGAGAGTCGAGAAGTCACTCATGTGCTTCTCCTTTCGAGTGGGGCCGGTCGTCGTTGCCGGCCAGAAATTTCTTGCACCGGTGACAACATAGAGAGGTTACCTCTTTATTCCCTGACCTCGATAGCATGGACTTATGAGGTCCGAGCACAGCCACCCCAGGCCCGACAGCGAGCTGTCGGAGGTCGAGTTGCTGCTGCGTCTGGCCCGGCGGTGGCGCCATCTGGGCGCGGACGCCGCTGGCGGCCACGGACTGGCTCCTCACCAGCAACGCGCCCTGCTGGCGGTGGCGCGGATCGAAGGTCGCACCGGCTGCGGCGTACGGGTCTCCGCGCTCGCCGAGCACCTCGGCATCGCCGCGCGCTCGGCGACCGAGGTGGCGGACGCCCTGGAGAGCGCCGGGCTGCTCGTCCGGACCCCCGATCCGACCGACCGGCGCGCCGTGCTGCTCGTGCTCACCGATCCGGGTCACGCCGCCGTCGCCGAGGTCCGGGACTGCCGCCGGTCCGCGGCGGAGGCCGCCGTGGGGGCCCTGCCCCCGACCGATCGCGCAGAACTGCGACGCCTGCTCACGGTGCTGCTGGCGGAACCGGCCGACTAGACTCCCGGAATTGTGTCGACTCCTGCACCCAACCTGATCAATGCCGAGAGGATCACCAAGACCTATGGCACCCGGACACTGATCGACGCGCAGACCCTCGGACTGGGTCGCGGCGACGTCATCGGCGTGGTGGGGCGCAACGGCGACGGCAAGTCCACCCTGCTGGGCCTGCTGACCGGCCAGGTCGAGCCGGACGCCGGCCGCATCACCCGGACAGGGATGGTGTCGATCGGCACCCTCGACCAGGCCGATGCGTTCGCGCCCACCGCCACCGTGCGCGATGTCATCGTCGGTGGGGAGCCCGATCACGTGTGGGCCTCCGATCCGCAGCAGCGGGCGATCGTGGAACACCTGCTCGCCGATGTCGATCTCGATGCCGAGCTCGGCCGGCTCTCCGGTGGCGAGCGACGCCGCACCGCACTCGTCGCCCTGATGCTCGGCGAGCACGACCTGCTCGTCCTCGACGAGCCCACCAACCACCTCGACGTCGAGGCCGTGGCCTGGCTCGCCGAGCACCTCAAGGCGCTGCAGGAGCGCGCCGTTGCCATGCTCGTGGTGTCCCACGACCGCTGGTTCCTAGACGCCATCTGCACCCGGATCTGGGAGGTGCACAGCGGGATCGTGGACGCCTACGACGGGGGCTATGCGGCCTACGTCCTCACCCGCGCCGAGCGTGCCCGCCAGGCTGCTGCCACCGAGGCCCGCCGCCAGAACCTGGTCCGCAAGGAACTCGCCTGGCTGCGGCGCGGGGCCCCCGCGCGCACCTCCAAACCGAAATTTCGCATCGACGCCGCCACCCGGCTCATCGAGAACGAGCCGCCACCGCGCGACCGGCTCGCGCTGCAGCAGTTCTCCGTCACGCGGCTCGGCAAGGACGTGTTCGACCTGGCGGATGTCACCTTCGCGCTGCCGGACGGGCGCGTGCTGTTCAACCGGCTGACCTGGTCGATCGGGCCGGGCGAGCGGATCGGGCTCGTCGGGGTCAACGGCGCCGGCAAGACCACGCTGCTGCGGCTGCTCGCCCACGAGGCCGTGCCGGCCAGCGGCACCGTGAAGCAGGGCAAGACATTGCGGCTGGGGCACCTCTCGCAGGCCGTCGGCGAGCTGGACGACACCGAGCGGGTGCTGGAATCGGTGAACCGGCTCAAGCAGGAGACCAAGCTCGCCACCGGTCGGGAGGCGACGGCGGGCCAGTTGCTGGAGGACTTCGGGTTCACCGGCGACAAGCTCGTCACCCGCATCGGCGACCTGTCCGGTGGTGAGCGACGGCGGCTGCAGGTGCTGCGGCTGCTCATGGGCGAGCCGAACGTGCTGCTGCTCGACGAGCCGACCAACGACCTCGACATCGACACGCTGACGGTGATCGAGGACTATCTCGACCGCTGGCCGGGCACCTTGATCGTGGTTTCCCACGATCGCTATTTCCTGGAGCGGGTGTGTGACGTGACGTACGCGCTGATGGGCGACGGGTCCTGTGTCCTGCTGCCCGGCGGTGTGGAGCAATACCTGGCGCACCGCCGTCAGCGCGTACGCACCGCTCCGCCGGTCTCCGCTCGCGACGCCGCGGGCGCCGAATCCGGACCGGCGTCGGGGGAACCCGGTCCGGCCGAGGTGCGCCAGGCGCGCAAAGACATGGCCCGGATCGAGTCCCAGCTCACGAAGCTCAGCGAACGCATCGATCGGCTGCATGGCGAGATGGCCGCCGCGGCCACCGACTATCAGCGGCTGGCCGAGCTCCAGCAGACCGAGACGGAACTGACCGAGCGGCAGGAGGAGTTGGAGCACGCCTGGCTCGCGGCCGCGGAGGTCGGAAGCTGATCTGGCTAGCCCGGAAAATTCCCGGCACGGAACGTGCCTGAGGATGTTCAGAGCGATGACACAATAAGTGTCGTGTTCTCCCGTCGATTCCTGGTGGCGCTCGGCGTTGCCGTCGTATCGGTCGTGCCCGCCACGATCGGTTGTTCGGCGCTCGCCACCGCCAGCGAAGACTCTGGTCGCAGCGCGGTCGGCATTGCCCGCCGCGCTGATGGCTCCGTCGTGGCGGTGACGGCGTGGTGCATCGGCCAGCGCGCGGAGAACCTTCAGGTCGCCTCGTTCGACGGCCAGGAAGCGACGGAAACGATCTATGCAGCCACGGGGAGCTCAAGTGAGCCCGTGACCGTGCACACGATCGGCCACATCGATGGCCTGACCCCGACCCAGAACCACGGGCTCCCGACCTCCGAATTGCTGGTGGCGTTCAACTCCGGGGAACGTCGGGACTGGTTGCAGCACAAGGCCTATCCGTCGACCGCGGCAGTGTTCGAGATCGACGAACTGCCGGTCACCAACGAGGATTTGCCCACCCGGGTGGTCGCGCAGGACCGCCAGGAGATGTCGCTGCAGGAGCTCATCGGGCTGAAGTGCGTCACGCCGCAGCCGATGCCGCCGCGCTGAGCCGCGTTAGCGGCGATTGGCTACCACCGTGCCACAGGTGAGGTCGTGGAGCCCGCGGCGATGGACGCCGATCACCAGGGCCGGGATCACCAGGCAGACCATGAACTGGCGGGCGATAGCGCGGATGATGCCGACGGGCTGGCCGTCGATGCGCATGACGCCGATCCTGGTGACCAGTTTGCCGAACGAGCCGCCGGTGAAGGCCGTCAGCAGCGCCGACTGGACGAAGAAGACGCCGAGGATTGTGAACGAGCGCCAGTCCTGACCGCGGAGCACAGGGTCGAGGCCGAAGATCGCTGACGCGACGATCATCGAGAACGCCCAGTCGAGGACCAGCGCGGTGATGCGGGACTTCCACGACGCCAGGGAGCCGGGTCCACTCTCGGGCAGCCCGAGGCCCTGACCGGGCCATTGCTCCGTGCGATCCGCTGCCTGTGCCACCGCATGAGAGTACCCCGGACACGCCGTCGGCCCGCGTCCCGACCACTCCGTGCGCGGCCCTAGTCTCTGTTACACGGCCGAAACACAGGCGAAAAAACGCGGAAATCACCCGCACATAGGGTCGTGCACGTCAACAACACCGGCGCCGGGGGTGAACCTCCCGGGCCCGGACCACACCTGGAGGAAACAATGTTCCAAGGTCCCGAGGACCTTCAGAAATTTCTGAAGGACGAGAACGTCGAGATGGTCGACATCCGCTTCTGCGACCTGCCTGGCGTGATGCAGCACTTCACGATCCCGGCACACGCGTGCGATGACTCGGTCTTCAACGACGGACTGTCCTTCGACGGGTCCTCGGTGCGGGGCTTCCAGAAGATCCACGAGTCCGACATGGCGCTGCTGCCGGACCCGACGACGGCGTACATCGATCCCTTCCGCAAGGCCAAGACGCTGTGCATGAACTTCTATGTGCACGACCCTTTGACCAAGGAGCCCTACAGCCGCGATCCGCGCAATATCGCGCGGAAGGCGCAGGCCTATCTGCAGTCGACCGGCGTGGGCGATACGGCGTATTTCGCGCCGGAGGCCGAGTTCTATGTCTTCGACGATGTCCGTTTCGAGACGAAGCAGAACGCGGGTTATTACCACATCGATTCCGAGGCGGGTGCCTGGAATACTGGCCGTGAGGAAGAGGGCGGCAACCGGGGCTACAAGGTGAAATACAAGGGCGGCTATTTCCCCGTCGCCCCCACCGACCACTTCGGTGACCTCCGCGACGAGATCGTCTTGCACATGGAGGCGCTGGGTCTGAGCGTCGAGCGTGCCCACCACGAGGTCGGCACCGCGGGGCAGGCCGAGATCAACTGGCGCTTCGACACACTGCTGAAGTCGGCGGATGATGTGATGAAGTTCAAATACATCGTCAAGAACACCGCGTGGGCCAACGGCAAGACTGCGACCTTCATGCCGAAGCCGATCTTCGGTGACAACGGCTCGGGCATGCACGTGCACTCGTCGATCTGGAACAACGGCGAGCCGCTGTTCTATGACGAGGCCGGTTATGGCGGGCTGTCGGACATCGCGCGGTGGTATATCGGCGGCCTCCTCAAGCACGCTCCCTCGCTGCTGGCGTTCACCAACCCGAGCGTGAACTCCTATCACCGCCTGGTGCCGGGCTTCGAGGCGCCGGTCAACCTGGTCTATTCGTCGCGGAACCGCTCGGCCTGCATCCGCATCCCGATCACCGGGTCGAACCCGAAGGCCAAGCGCATCGAGTTCCGCTGCCCCGACCCGAGCGCCAACCCCTATCTGGCGTTCTCGGCGATGCTGCTCGCCGGCCTCGATGGCATCGAGAACCGCATCGAGCCGCCGGAGCCGATCGACAAGGACCTCTATGAGCTGCCGCCTGATGAATATGAGGACATCGCGACTGTGCCGGCGACCCTCGATAAGGTGCTCGACACCCTCGAGGCCGATCACGAGTTCCTCCTCGCCGGGGACGTGTTCACCGCCGACCTGATCGAGACCTGGATCGACATCAAGCGCGAGGACATCGACGCCATCCGTCTGCGGCCGCACCCGCACGAGTTCGAGATGTACTACGACATCTGATCACTGGTCGCTGACCCCGTCAGTGCTTGCCGGAACGGCGGCTGACCCGCGAAACGCCTCACCGTGTTTCCGGGTCAGTCGCCGTTTTCGCTGGTCAGCGGTTTCGCGGTCCTCCTTGAGGCTTCCGATATCTTGGAAAGTATCTTCTTGAGTAATACACTCCAAGTATGAAGTCGAAGGATGCCCTTCGCGTGCTCGCCGAGATCACTGCCTACCAGTGGGGCATGGTGACCTCGGCTCAAGCCCGCACGCACGGCATCACGCGGCTCGACCTCTCCCGACTCGCCGCAGATGGTCAGCTCGAACGCGCCGCCCACGGGGTCTACCGGGACGCCGGTGCTCCCGCTGGTCCGCACGATGACCTGAAAGCAGCGTGGCTGAGCACTGTCCCCACGACCATGGGCGAGGCACGGATTAAGGACGCCGCCAACGGCGTGGTGGTCGCAGGAGAGTCCGCCGCCGACCTCCATGGCATCGGCGACTTTCGTGCTCTGCGGCACGAGTTCGTCTCCCCCGCCCGCCGGCAGAGTCAACGGACCACCATCCGCTACCGCCGACGCATGCTCGCCCCCCGGGACGTCACACTCGTCGATGGCCTGCCCGTCATGACGCTCGAGCGCACGATTGCGGATCTTGTCGAAGAGGTGGGCGACCTCAGCCTCGTGGCCGACGCACTCCGCGACGCCTCCGGCAAGCGAGATCTCGACTTCGAGCGGCTCCGGTCACTCCTCTCCCCTCTGGCCCAGCGCAGTGGACTCGAGAAGGCCGATGGAGCCGCTCTGCTCGATCGACTGATGGAGATCGCAGACATCGACGCGGACGCTGTCGCGCGTCGAGTCGCCGCCGACGAGTCCCTCGGCGCCAAGGTCGTTGCGAGGTACTTCGCTGGCCTCAGCGAGGAGGACCTCGATCGGTTCGTCACGTCCCTTGCCACCATTCGTGAAGCGCAAAGGGCGGTCACACGTGGCTGAACCCGAGCCCTATTCAACTCCGCGGGGCGTCGAGAACGCGATCAAAGATGCCGCGAGGAAGGCAGCTGCCGCAGATCCGTCGCTTGCCGTGAGCCAGCGGATCCAACTGGAGTATTTCAACCGCTTCCTCAGCCGCGTGTTCTCCGAGGCCGAGGCCTCCGAATGGATACTGAAGGGCGGCACGGGCATGCTCGCCCGAGTTCCTTCGGCGCGCGCCACTCGGGATATCGACCTGTACCGCCATGGATTCACCCTCGCCCACGCTCTCGATGACCTGATCCGCTTGGCGGGGACCACTTCCGGTTCCATTACGCCCGTCACGCTGAGGCGATCGGCACCGACACCCAGCCCTACACCGAGGGGTACCAAGTCAGGTTTGAGATCCTCATCGGG
>JAUNRO010000054.1 GCA_030544185.1 Propionibacteriaceae bacterium
ACTTCGACTGGGACATGATCTTCGAGGCCTTCGACGCCACCGGCATCGACCCTGCCTACGCCGAGGCGTGGCGCGAGCTCGGCTACCTCGTCACCGAGATGAACCGGCACACCTTCACTGCGCACGAGGTCGAAGCCTGGGATGAAGCGGTCGAGCGGCATATGGAGGAGTAGTCATGGTGGACCTCACGGAGTACGAGCAGCGGGGAGGCCTGGAGACCCCCTTCGAGCTCACGAAGAAGCACCAGAGGGCGCAGGAGGAGTCTGGGCGCATCCGTGAACACGCACATCGGCTCGCTCAACAGGCACCACCGCTGCAGCCGGGGGAGGTCTCCGAGCTCAGCCGCTTGCTCGGCCATCGAACTCCGCCTCACGAGTTGATGCGGTGGCGGCTGCGCCTGTATTGCGGCCACGTGGTCGAGACGACCTCCCACTACACCCACAAAACGTTGCACAGCGCCTTCACCGGCTCGACTTGCTGCCCGGAATGCGAACTGGACCCCGCGACCATCGTGGATGGGGAGGCGATCGGTCTGGCAGAAGAGCCACCCGCGCCGGCGGGAGGTGACACCGACCAAGTCCCGCTGGCCGACGTGTAGCAGCTGGCTGGCTGAGAAACTCGGAGGAACCGGCAAAGATCAGGCTTAATCGTACTAGCATGGGCTCGTGACCGAGCCTTGGGTGTCAGCCGATGAGATCGCCGAACATCTCGGCGTGACCAAAGACAGCGTCTACACCTGGATCGCCAAACGGAAGATGCCGGCACACCGGGTCGGGCGGCTCTGGAAGTTCCAGCTGAGCGAGGTCGACGCTTGGGTCCGAGCCAAGGGGGCAGACGAGAGCAGTCCTAAGGACGAGGACGGCTGATGGAGATCATCGACAACATCAACCGGCTCTTGGGGGAGGACCTCAGGCGGACGATCACACCGGGTGCCCGGCTCCGCGTCGCAGCGTCCACCTTCTCGATCTACGCGTTCGAGGCGCTCAAGGACGAGCTCACGGACCTAGAGTCGTTGGAGTTCATCTTCACTTCGCCCACGTTCGTGGCCAGCGAGGCAACAGATCGGGCTCGAAAGGAGCGACGAGAGTTCTTCATCCCGCAGGCGCGGCGTGAGTCCAGCCTCTACGGCTCCGAGTTCGAGATCCGTCTCCGCAACAAGCTTAACCAGCGCGCCATAGCCCGTGAGTGCGCCGAGTGGATCAAGTCCAAGGTCACCTTCAGGTCGAACAAGACCGGTGCCCAGATGCAGCAGTTCGCCGTCGTGGATGACGCCACCGCCTACATGCCACTGCACGGCTTCACCTCGGCCGACCTCGGTTACGAGAAGGGTGATGCCGTCTCCTACCTGGTGAACAAGCTCGACGACACACCGATGACGGCCGCCTACCTCCAGACCTTCGACCAGATCTGGAACAGCCCTCGGCAGGTCGAGGACGTCACCGAACTCATCCACGAGCACATCTCCTCGGTGTACGCGGAGAACAGTCCCGAGCGGATCTACTTCCTCATCCTCTACAACCTCTTCGCCGAGTTCCTCGAGGACATCAGCGAGGACGTGCTCCCCAACGACCTCACCGGGTACAAGGACACCGAGGTCTGGAACCGCCTCTACAACTTCCAGCGCGACGCCGCCACCGGCATCATCAACAAGCTTGAGATGTACAACGGCTGCATCCTGGCTGACAGCGTCGGCCTCGGTAAGACGTTCACCGCGCTTGCCGTCATCAAGTACTACGAGCTGCGCAACAAGTCGGTCCTAGTTCTCGCCCCGAAGAAGCTCTCCGACAACTGGACGACCTACAACAGCCCCTACGTCACCAACATCCTCGCCAAGGACCGCTTCAACTACGACGTCCTCGCACACACCGACCTCTCACGAGACCGAGGCCTCTCCGGGAGCCTCGACCTCGCGAAGGTGAACTGGGGCAACTTCGACTTGGTCGTCATCGACGAGTCCCACAACTTCCGCAACGCGGACTACGCCGAGGAGCGCGAGAGCCGTTACCAGCGCCTGATGCGTCAGGTGATCCAGCAGGGTGTGAAGACCAAGGTGCTGATGCTCTCAGCCACCCCGGTCAACAACCGGTTCCTCGACCTCAAGAACCAGCTCGCCTTGGCCTACGAGGGAGAGTCCGAGAACCTCTCCGCCAAGCTGGACATCACCACGAGCATCGAGCAGGTGTTCCGCGATGCCCAGATCGCCTTTAAGAAGTGGTCGGAGCTTCCAGCTGAAGAACGCACCACCGACGCGATCCTCCAGATGCTCGACTTCGACTTCTTCGAGCTCCTCGACGCGGTCACCATCGCGCGGTCCCGGAAACACATCCAAGCGTTCTACGACACCTCCGAGATCGGCGTCTTCCCCAAGCGCCGGCCGCCGATCTCGATCCGAGAGCCACTCACCGACCTCCCCGACGCGCCGAGCTTCAACGAGATCTTCGAACAACTGCAGCAGCTGAACCTCGCGGTCTACGCGCCCTTGTCGTACGTGCATGCCAGCAAGATGCAGAAGTACATCGACCTGTCCAGCGTCGAGGGCGGCACCGCGCGCGGCAACCTCGGCCAGGCAGGCCGCGAGCGCGGACTCCAGAAGCTGATGACGGTCAACCTGCTCAAGCGCCTGGAGAGCTCGGTCGAGGCCTTCCGCATCACCCTGAGGAAGGTCGACAGCGCAGTGAGCCAGGCGCTCAAGACACTCGACAACCACGACGGTGTGGTCGAGGACCTCGGCGTCGGGCTGGACATCGATGCTGACGACGATGACTTCGACGTGCCGGAGAACCTGTCGGTTGGGAAGAAGTTCCAGATCGACCTCGCCGACATGGACACGGTGTCGTGGCGCACCGACCTCTGGCACGATCGCGAAACGCTGCGCGAGCTCATCGACGCCATGGACCAGGTCACGCCTGAGCACGACCGCAAGCTCCAGCGGCTCAAGCAGGAGATCCTGACCAAGGTCCAGAACCCCATCAACGGCGGCAACAAGAAGGTCCTGCTCTTCTCCGCCTTCGCCGACACGACCGTCTACCTCTACCGCGAACTTGCTCCGGTACTCAGCGAGTCCGAGGGGCTCGACCTGGGCCTGGTCACCGGGAACATCAGACCGAAGACCACTTTGGGAGACGGGTACGACTTCCAGAAGGTCCTCACCCTGTTCTCGCCGAGGTCCAAGGACAAGGACCTCGTGTTCCCGAACGAATCGGCATCGATCGACGTCCTGATCGGCACCGACTGCATCTCCGAGGGACAGAACCTCCAAGACTGCGACTACCTGATCAACTACGACATCCACTGGAACCCGGTGCGGATCATCCAGCGGTTCGGTCGCATCGACCGGATCGGCTCGGCCAACGCGACGATCCAGATGGTCAACTTCTGGCCTGACATCTCCCTTGACGAGTACATCAATCTCAAGGAACGAGTCGAGAACCGCATGGTCATCGCCGACCTCGCAGCGACCGCCGACGACAACCTCCTGACCCAGCAGGCAGGTGACACTGCCTTCCGTCGGGAGCAGTTGCGCAAACTCCAGGACGAGATCCTCGAGCTTGAGGATGCAAACACCGGTGTCTCGATCACCGACCTCGGTCTCAACGACTTCCGTATGGACCTGCTGTCCTACATGGAGACCTACGGCGACATCGCCTCAGCGCCCAAGGGCCTCCATGCCGTTGTCCCTGCGGACCCGGCCAAGGGACTCCAGCCGGGCGTGATCTTCGCCCTGCGCAGCGTCGACGAGCAGGTCAAGGTCAACCGACACAACCGACTGCACCCGCACTACCTCGTGTACCTCGGCAATGACGGCGACGTGGTCGCCGACCACACCGAGGTGAAGGCACTGCTCGATCTCATCCGCAGCAGCGCCCGCGGCAGGAACGAACCCATTGCGCCCGCTTTCCGCGTCTTCAATGCCGCCACCCGAGAAGGCGTAGATATGAGCGCCTACTCGACGCTCCTCAACCAGGCGATCGGCTCACTCATCGACGTCACGGAGCAACGAGACATCGACAGTCTCTTCGCGGGTGCCAGGACCACGGCCCTGCAGCAGAGCTTCGCGGGATTGGATGACTTCGAGCTGATCGCCTTCCTCGCGATCGTCGAGCCGGAGGGGCCCCTCGATGATTGAGCAGGTCGGCCCGAAGACGTTGTTCCAGTGGCCCGCTGCCGCTCGGGTCGATCGCATCATCTCCAAGGAGCGCCTGTACTCCGAGGGCGGCGTGACAACTGCGGTCCGCCAGCGTTTCGTCGACCAGGTCCAGCGGGTCCGCTGGGCATACAAGCTTGGCGAGGAGTCCGTCCGGCTCAAGGGCACGGCTAACGTCTCCGAGATTCAAGTATTCGAGATTGAGCTCAAGGACGCCACGCTGGACGACACGGTGCTCGCCACCATCGACAGGTCCATCCCGTCTCCGATCGTGTTCGAGCTGAGCCGAGACGACGGCGACTGTGTCGAGCAGGCGATGTCCGCCGCCGACGTGCAGGCCCCCACTGGGAAGCCGAAGGCCAAGTCCTACTTCCGTTCAGGATGGATCCGAGAGACGGACGAGCGTGCTCCGCTGCCGCAAGCGCTCGACATCGAAGGGCTCTACGCACAGCTGCTGGGTGCCCTCCTCCCACATCCGCTTCGACGCGGCGAGAAACTATCGGACGGCATCGCCAGGATGGAGCACATCCGAAAGTTGGAGCGGGAAATTGGCCGGCTCGAGAAGAAGGTGCGCCGCGAGCCACAGTTCAACCGCAAGGTCGAGCTTCGACGAGACCTTCGCGCGCTCCAGACCGAACTTGGCACTACGACTACCACAGACGAGACGACGACAGAGGACGCCACGTGGAGAAGCTAGACATGCACTCACCCGATCTGACCGAGCAGAACATCGACAAGATCGCCGAGCTGTTCCCCACGGTCATCACGGAATCCGTCGATGAGGACGGCAGTTCTGTGCGGGCCATCGACTTCGACCTGCTCCGCCAGGAACTCTCCGACCACGTCGTCGAGGGAGCACGGGAGCGGTACCAGCTCGACTGGCCCGGCAAGCGCGCGGCACTCTTCGCCGCCAACACGCCCATCGCCAAGACCCTTCGGCCTGTGCGCGATGAGTCCGTCGACTTCGACACCACGAAGAACCTGTTCATCGAGGGCGACAACCTCGAGGCCCTCAAGCTCCTCCAGGAGTCGTACCTCGGCAAGATCAAGCTCATCTACATCGACCCGCCGTACAACACGGGCAACGACTTCGTGTATGCCGACAAATTCGCGACTAGCTCAGCTGAGGAGCTCAAGCGCTCGGGCCAGGTCAGCGAGGATGGGGTACCACTGGTCACGAACTCCAGTGCGAACGGGCGATTCCACTCGGATTGGCTGAGCATGATGTTCCCGCGCCTCAAGCTCGCGCGAAACCTGCTCACTGACGACGGCGTCCTTGTCGTGTCTATCGACGAGAACGAGCACGCAAACCTCGTGAACCTAGGCACCGAGGTATTCGGTACGGACGCTTACGTTGGCGAGATCGTTCTTAAGAACAGCAGTAAGAACGACCAAGCCTACATTTCGATGCAGCACGAGTACATCGTGTTCTTCGTCAAGAACAAGACCGCCAACCCCGGAGACTGGACGGAGCGCAAGGGCGGGCTGGAGAAGATCTACGCCGCCTTCGAGGGGTTCAAGAACGAGCACGGCGAGGATTGGCCAGCCATTCACTCTGCAGCTAAGGAGTGGTATAAGGGCTTCGCTGACAGCGATCCAGTGACTGGCAGCAAGCACTACAGCTACATGGACGAGCGGGGTGTCTACTTCGCGAGTGACATCTCGGGGCCGAACGACGGTCAGTATGTCTATGACCTAGCGCATCCGGACACAGGCGAGACATGCAAGATGCCGGCGTCGGGCTGGCGCTATCCCGAAGACGAGATGAAGCTCCGAGTGGCCGACGGCCTCGTCCACTTCGACGTGGACCACACAAGCGTTCCGAAGAACAAGACCTACCTCGCAAACACCGAGACGCAGAGCCTCACCAGCATCCGGTACGTCGACGGCCGCGCGGCCTCGAAGCGGCTCGCCGCCCTGTTCGGGGAGAAGGTCTTCACCAACCCCAAGGACGAGTTGTTGCTGCGAGACATCTACAAGGCGGTGGGCGTTGCCGATGGCGACATCGTGCTCGACATGTTCTCCGGGTCGGGGTCCGCTCTCCAAGCCGTGTGGGAGCTGAACCTCGCCACAGGCGATGCGGCGCGCTTCATCGGTATTCAGGTGGCCGAGGACCTAACCGCCACGTTGAAGACAGCCAAGGGTGCCGCGAAACAGATCATCACTAACGCGATCAGGCACCTGACCAAGTTGGGCAAGCCCACAACCGTCGCCGAGATCGGGAAGCAGCGACTTCGGCTCGCTGGCGAGAAGCTCAGTGACAAGGCCGCGATGCTGGATGTCGGGTTCAGGTCGTTGAAGGTCGACGCGACGAACATGGAAGACGTCCTGCGCACTCCTGACGAGACCGAGCAGGCGGCACTGTCTGGCCTCGAGGACAGCGTCAAGCCCGACCGATCGGCCGAGGACTTGCTCTTCCAGGTCCTCCTCGATTGGGGCCTGGACCTCGCGTTGCCAGTCAACATGGAGCCGCTCGACGACCAGGAGATCCTTGTCGTCGAAGAGGACGCGTTGGTTGCGTGCTTCGACGCCGAGGTGTCTTCCGACACGGTCCGCGAGATGGCGAAGCGGGAGCCGCTGCGTGCGGTTTTCCGGGACTCTGGGTTCGCCTCGGACGACGATCGGATCAACGCGGAGCAGATCTTCAAGGAGCTCTCGCCTGCGACAGACGTGAAGGCGATCTGAGTCGTGAAGCTCCAGTTCAAGATCCAGCCCTACCAAACCGCAGCAGTCGACTCGGTCGTCGAGTGCTTCAGCGGGCAGCCCAGAGTGGACGCGACCAAGTACCGCATCGACCCGGGTCGAGGACCCCAGACCCAGATCGAGCTCGCGGGATTCCGCAACGCTGAACTCCGCCTGACTGGATCTCGCCTTCTGCAGAACGTCCAGGACGTCCAGCGGCACCAGAACCTGCCTCAGTCGGACGGCTTGGTTGCGAGCAAGGCCGGAAAGATCAACCTCGATGTCGAGATGGAGACCGGGACCGGCAAGACCTACGTCTACATCAAGACGATCATGGAGCTGAACAAGCGATACGGCTGGTCGAAGTTCATCGTTGTCGTGCCCAGCGTCGCCATCCGCGAGGGCGTCCAGAAGTCGTTCGATATCACCGCAGACCACTTCCAGGAGACCTACGGCACCAAGCCCCGCTCCTTCATCTACAACTCCAGCCAGCTCCACGAGCTCGAGAGCTTCTCGTCCGACGCCGGCGTGCAGGTCATGATCATCAATACTCAGGCATTCAATGCAGCAGCCGACGCAGAGCGCCAGGCGCACGAGGGCAAGAAGCATTCGGAAGCGGCACGCAAGATCTTCCGTGAACTCGACGATTTTCAGTCGCGCCGTCCGATCGACGTGATTGCTGCAAACCGACCGATCCTAATTCTTGACGAGCCTCAGAAGATTGGAGCCGACAAGACTCTGAAGGCGTTGAGCCAGTTCAATCCCCTGTTCCTGCTCCGCTACTCGGCCACCCACAAGGTCGACCACAACAAGGTGCATCGACTTGACGCACTCGACGCCTACAACCAGAAGCTCGTCAAGAAGATCGCTGTCCGCGGTATCACCGTGAAAGGCCTCGCTGG
This sequence comes from Propionibacteriaceae bacterium, assembly GCA_030544185.1. The sequence goes on from JAUNRO010000054.1 coordinate 7,729, forward strand.
CAGCACCGCGTACCTCTACCTCGACGCGATCGAGGTGAAGAAGGGAGCCAAACCGGCAGCGCGGGTCGAGCTCGAGGTGCAGACCAAGTCCGGCATCAAGCGCCTGCTCAAACGCGTGGAGCAGGGCAGCAACCTGCATGACCTCGCTGGCGGCATCGAGGCGTACAAACCCGATGGCAAGGCGTTGCTCGTCACCAACATCGACGCGAACCGAGACATCATTGAGCTGAGCAACGGCGACATCGTAATCGCCGGACAGATCACCGAGGACGTCACTGAGGCCGCCAAGCGTCGGATCCAGATCCGTGAGGTGATCCGGGCCCATCTCGACAAGGAGCGCGAACTCTATGGCCAAGGCATCAAGGTGCTCTCGCTGTTCTTCATCGACGAGGTCGTCAAGTATCGCGACTATGGTCGCGATGACACGAAGGGTGAGTACGCCCGGATATTCGAGGAGGAGTACCAGAGCCAGGTCGAGGACTACCTCAGCGAGCTGCCCTTCGACGCCGAGGACTACCGGATCTACCTCAAGGACATCTCGGTCGAAGACACCCACAAGGGCTACTTCTCGATCGACAAGAAGGGCCACCAGGTCGATGGGAAGGTTGCGGGCCGGGGCGACGAGAAGGGGCAGTCGACCGACACCGACGCCTACGACCTCATCCTGAAGGAGAAGGAACGCCTGCTCTCCTTCGAGGAGCCGACCCGCTTCCTGTTCTCCCACTCGGCTCTGCGTGAGGGCTGGGACAACCCCAACGTCTTCACGATGGGCATGCTCAAGAAGAGCGACAACACCGTCTCGCGACGCCAGGAGATCGGTCGCGGTCTCAGACTCGCGGTGAACCAACAGGGCGAGCGGATGGACAACCCGCTCACGGTGCACCAGATCAACGAGCTCACCGTCGCCACCGACGAGTCGTACACCGACTTCGTGACCGGTCTGCAGCGAGAGATCAGCGAGTCGCTCGCAGCCCGGCCGCGCAAGGCGACCGAGAAGTACTTCCTCGGCAAGACGATCGTGACGCACGAAGGCGAAGAGAGCGTGGTCGAGGAGAAGCTCGCACGAGCGATCTACAGGTACCTGCTTAAGAACGACTACATCAACGATGACGACACCCTGTCCGAGTCCTACAAGCAGGCCCGCGACGAAGGGACCTTGGCTTCAACCAACGACGAGAACCTGAAGCCGGTCGTCGACTACGTGTGGCCCCTGATCGACGCGCTGTACCTCGAGATCCCCGAGCCCGGCGACAGCCGGAAGCCGAAGGTGATCCCTCTCAACAAGAACTTCGAGAAGAGGGAGTTCACCGAGCTGTGGAGCCGGATCAACCACAGGGCCGTCTACCAGGTCGAGTTCGACTCAGATGAGCTGATCGGCAAGTGCGTGACCGCCCTTGACGCGCAACTCAAGGTCAGCGCGCTGCAATACGTCATCGAGCACGGCCAGCAGAGGGACTCGCTTGAGGCTGACGAGCTCGGGACGGGCGAAGGGTTCGACAAGGGCCAGCACCGGACCGAGTTCGAGTCACTCAGCTCAGGCTCGCAGGTCAAGTACGACCTACTCGGGGAGATCACCGAGAAGACCCAACTCACTCGTCGCACCGTCACCAAGATCCTGACCACCATCAAGCCGACAACCTTCGCGAAGTTCCGCCAGAACCCAGAGCACTTCATCACCGAGTGCGCGCGGCTCATCAACGAGCAGAAGGCGACGGTGATCGTCGAGCACCTGAGCTACGACGCACTAGACGATCGCCACGACACCGACATCTTCACAGCCAACCAGACCAAGCAGGACTTCACCAAGGCCGGCGACAAGTTGAAGAAGCACATCTACGACTACGTCGTCACCGACTCCGGGACGGAGCGCTGCTTCGTCGAAGACCTCGATACCAGCGACGAAGTTGTGGTCTACGCCAAGCTGCCGCGCGGATTCTTCATCCCCACGCCGGTCGGTGACTACAACCCTGACTGGGCCGTCGCCTTCAAGGAGGGAGCGGTCAAGCACGTCTACTTCGTCGCTGAGACCAAGGGCTCGATGTCGTCTATGCAACTGCGCCAGGTTGAGAAGTCGAAGATCGACTGCGCCCGGAAGTTTTTCGACTCGCTCAGCACCAAGGCGGGGGCCGATCAAGTCAGGTATGACGTAGTCGACAGTTACGCGGAGCTCATGAACCTCGTCGGGGGCTGACGATGTCGCGGAACTACTCGAAGCTAACGATCAAGCTGCTGTTCGGGCAGGCCAGGCAGTGCGCCTACCCAGGGTGCGATACCCCGCTGATCTACGAAGATCGCGGTCAGATGACGGTCGTGGCCGAGATCGCCCACATACGTTCAGAGGCTACCGGCGGTCCGCGCCACGATCCCAGCTTCGACGGTGATCTGGACGGCCCGGACAACTTGCTGCTCCTATGCGGGGTTCACCACAAGCCGGTGGATCGTCACGACGCGACCTACACCGTCGAGGAGTTGGAATCCTGGAAGGGAGCACAGGTTGAGGCCGCGGACGGCGGCACCGCCATCGCCGACGAGGACGCATTGATTTTCATCCGGCTCTCCTCGGAGGAACGGACGGCGATCGATCGACTGGCTCGTCTCGCGTACCGCCTCGAAGAGGCGGCGAAGTCTGCAGCGGCTGCCCTTGGCGATATCAATGACGACTACCAAACGGCGCGCCAGCAGGGCTACGCCGCCATGGGACTCGTCTACGAGGTAGACGATGACGGCAACAAGTCTCGTCTCCCAATCAGCAGTTACAACCTTCCGCAGACGGAGATCAACGAGTTCCAGCGGCGGTTCGACGAGGAGCACCGTCAGCAACAAGACCGCGTACGCGAGTTCGCCACGCAACTAGGCGAGGAGGTGGCCGTACTGCGCATGATGGATCGCGGGCTCGGCGAACTGGCGGGCGAGGCGCTCGGATGCGCAACGGCGATCGTCAACGATTTCGCCGACGCCGAGCAACTCGCCACGGACCTCGGGGCGCTTCAGGCGACCCTTCAGACCGTTTATGACGCAGCCCGCGAGCGGTTCTGACTTGGGCGACATGCACCGTTAGTCAAGCCACCGTGCTCACGGCGTGCTGGCCCAGAGGGCGCTCGCGCTCTGCCAGTCGGTCGGAGCGCCCATGTGCGTGATCGGAACTGCGCGCACGGTCGGGTACGACTTCATGACGGCAGGCAGCAGCGTGGTCCGGCCGAGTTCCAGCCGGTCGAGCAGGAACTGGATCAACGTCAACTGCCCGAAGGTCCTGGACCAGTCGGTCGAGACCGCGTCAAGGTCCGGGTGGACGCCCACCTTCGGCAGCTTCGGCGACAGGGTGTGGACTCGATTGAACAGCCGTCCATGGTGTGCGCATGTGTTCCTCACGAGGTTGAGCGCCTTCATCCAACTCGTGAGCTGCGGTGCCCGCAGTCCGCACGCGTCGGCGACGGCGTCCTGGACGTTGCGGGGAGCGAAGCCATAGAGAAACGTCAGACCCCCCCAGTCGAGGACTTCCACAGCTGCCCAGACCGGGAGGCGTCCGCCGTACTTCTCATGATGGTGCGCGACGAAGTCTTCGCGCGACCGGGAGAGTTCCGACTTATAGCCCTCCAGCCACTTCCGGTACGAGTTGCCCGTTTGCACGGTGGGGCCGAGCAGATCGGGATCGAGATGAGCGCAGGGGTCCACTCGGCCGAGCTCGTGACCAAGGTGGGCTCGCAGCGCTAGCTCGATCGGGGCGAGCACCGAGAACGTTGCCGCTCTCAGCCGGACATCGAACTCGTAGAGCGCCACCACGTCGTCGAGGCTGGTGCCAGGGTAGAAGTCGTCTACGCGCTTCCCGCCGACTTGCTGCCGGAAGGGGTACCAATACCCGCTGAGGCGGTAGTAGTTGACTCGCTGCAGGGTCGCGATCGCCTTGCCGCGGTCCCCGATAGCCATGCCGCGGCCGGCGAGGAGGTCGACCTGCTCTTCGTAGGTTCGGTACGCCTTCACGTCATCGTGCATCGCGACCGCCGGGAAAAGTGAAGACCGGCCCTGGGCCTACCGAGGTAGGCGGAACCGGTCGTGATGACTGAAGGTTAGCACGACGCCGGTTGCTTGTACCCATCGTTGGTCAGTCCTGCGACTCGTGGCGACGTGAGGGGTGGATCCGAGCATCGCGGATCTGCTGCAACTCCTCTGCGGACAGGAGGTAGTCGTGCCTGCCCAAGCTGCCTCGGTCCCGGCTGTCCATGATGCGGCGGTACTCGGCCAGCATCCGCATGTAGGTCTCGAGCATCGGGAAGTGCGAGTTCCCGCCGTCGGTGCGCTCGATCTGCGGCTGCAGCTCGGTCCAGCGGTCGCCGTCGCGTATCTGGAACTTGACGTAGTCGTCCATATGGCCCTCCAGCGAGTCGTTGAAGTCGAATCCCTGGAACTCCAGAGCGCGGGCCAGATCCTCATCGACCGGCGTCCCCTCCTTCTCGAGGTGGCTGACGCTGTAGGTCAGGATCCGGAACATCTGCAGGATGTCGATCACCCGCCGGCAGTCGCGCTTCGAGAGCTCGGTCCGGAACCCGGCCACCTCGTACCAGTACTCGCCGGTGAAACCCTCCTCGAGGATGCGTGCCCGCATCAGCTGGTACTCGGGATCACCGTCGACGTCGTTGGCGTCCTCTGGCAACACTCGGGCGAGGATCCGGTGCAGCATCGAGAGCACCTGTCGGTCGGCCAGCCTCATGCTGTCCGGAGCAGCCTGGTCGCCGTGCTCTGCCTCGGCCTCGAAGACGGGCACGACGGCCTCCATGAGCCTGTCCCGCACGAACTCGCTGAGGGTCACGCCTTCGTCGTCGGCCAACTCCCTGAGTTGGTCACGCACCCGGTCATCCACCCTGATGTTCAGAACAGCCATTGCAACCTCCTGTAAGACTGTATGACGCATATCGTAACACCGTCATACGCATATGTCGAAGACGAAGATCTCTCCGCGCGGTTGGTGTCCCGCAGACACCTGGTTTCCGGGACACCGGATCTGGGACGGTTGGACGCGTTGGATCTGGGCCATCCGATGTGTGACTTTTGAGTTTAAATGGCGGGGTTCTTCAGACGTTCCGTGGCGGGCCGGG